>SVRH01000044.1 GCA_015064925.1 Oscillospiraceae bacterium
AGGACGTGATTATCCGCGAGGAAAACTGCGGCGCCGAAGAGGGCATTATGGTCTCCGCGATCCGCGAGGGCAAGGAGGTCATCGAGCCTCTGAAGGCAAGACTTGTCGGCCGTTACACCAAGGGCGATGTGGTCGATCCCAAAACCGGTGAGGTGATCGTTGCCGATGACGTGATGATCGACGAGACCGTTGCCAATAAGATTGTGGCAGCAGGCATCGAAGAGGTCTGCATCCGTTCGATCCTCAAGTGCCGTGCAAAGCGCGGTATCTGCGCACACTGCTACGGCTCGGATATGTCCAGCGGCAGACCCGTTTCCGTGGGCGAAGCGGTCGGTATCATTGCGGCACAGTCCATCGGTGAGCCCGGTACTCAGCTGACCATGAGAACCTTCCACTCCGGTGGTGTTGCGGGAAGCGACATTACCCAGGGTCTTCCCAGAGTTGAAGAAGTGTTCGAAGCACGCCGTCCCAAGAAGACTGCCATCATGGCAGAGCATTCCGGACGTCTGTCCATCACCACCGACAAGCACACCAAGACCGTGACCGTCGAGGGCGAGGACAAGAAGACCACCCAGTACCCCATCCCCTACAACTACAACCTGATCGTACAGGACGGCGATTGGGTCGCACAGGGCGCCCCCCTGACCGAAGGCTATATGAGTCCTCAGGACATCATCAAGATCAACGGCTTGGACGCTGTGTACGACTACATCATCCGCGAGGTACAGAAGGTTTACCGTATTCAGTCGGTTGAGATCAACGACAAGCACATTGAGGTCATCGCACGTCAGATGACCAGAAAGTGCCGCATCGAAGAGCAGGGAGACACCGATCTGCTGTCCGGCTCCACCGTGCACGTCAATGAATTCATTTCCGAAAACGAAAAGATCAAGGCGCGCATCGATGCAGGCGAATGCGATCTGCGTTATGCTACCAAGCAGCCCATCCTCCTTGGTATCACCAAGGCGGCTCTGATGACCGAGTCCTTCCTGTCCGCTGCATCCTTCCAGGAAACCACCAAGGTTCTGACCGAGGCTGCCATCGGCGGTAAGGTCGATAATCTGCAGGGTCTGAAGGAAAATGTGATCATCGGTAAGCTGATCCCTGCCGGTACAGGTCTGGAACGCTACCGTAACATCGAGATCCGCAACAAGGATGGCAGCGACCCCAACGCCAAGCTGGCGGAACGCATGGAAGCCGCCGCTGCTGAGGATCTGGCACGCCAGAAGGCAGCATTCGACGAGGTGGACGAGATCGACCTCGGCCATGCAGCGCCCGCTGACGAAACGGAAGCTTGATCGAAAAAAGATCATTCCAAATAAAAACGGAAGTCGCGTCCGTGACGCGGCTTCCGTTTTCAATTATGTCTTGATTTTCATGAAAATGTGTGCTAAAATAAAGTATACTATACCGTGTCAGCGTGTCTGACGCAAAAAGGAAGGCTTAGAATGAAGAAAATTGCTCTTTTTTTGGCTTTGATCATGATGCTCTCGCTGCTTACTGCCTGTGGCGGCAGTGAGGAAAACAACGCGGACGATTCTTTTGGCTCCGATTACGAAAACGGCACAGAAGAGGACGATCAGGACGACGGTAGCGCCAAGGAAGACCTGCCATCCGGAGGATCGGATTCCACTCAGGAGGATGACAAGAACACCGAGGAGGACGATAAGACCGACGAGGAGGATGACAAAAAGGAAGAGGAAGACGATAAAAAGGAAGAGGATGATCTGCCCGAGGATGACGGTAAATTCCTGGAGGAAAATCCCGATGACTTTAAGATTCCCTTCACCGGCTACGAAACGATCACGCTGGGCTCTGACAAACTGCAGGCAGGTGATCTGGTGCTGGTGGATGCGGCACATCCCTATGACAGTGCGGCAAGCGGTACCGTGGTGCGTGTCAAGGAATACAACACAAACAGACTGTCCATGGTTGCCACCTCCAAGATCCACATGAACTTTGTGGCGCTGCGCAAGCTGCAGGAGATGACCTCCGCCATGCATGAAGCGCTGCAGATCAACTATCTGTATTACATCCAGGCAGCTTTCTTGACCAACGATGAGCTGACAGATCTGCACGCAAACTATCCCAACGAATACCCCGAGGACGGCGGCAAGTGCGATCTGAACACCGGCCGCGCGGTGGTGCTTTCGGTGTATACCGGTGCCATGAACTACGGTCTGCGCAACGGTGCGGTGAAGAACGTTTCGGACTGGACCGATGAAAACGCACACAAGTATGGCTTCATCGTGGAAGAGAATGTGGGCGAAAACGGCAAGCTGCGCTACGTGGGCGTGCCTCATGCCACCTACATGAAGGAAAACGGACTGGATCTGGAGGGCTATCTCACAAAACTGCAGAACGGAGATAAGCTGCAGATCACCGACCATCGCAATCTGACCTGGACGGTCTACCATGTAAAGGCATCGGAGGGCACTGCCACCGAGGTCAAGGTACCCACCGGCATGATCTACGACGTTTCGGGCGACAACAACGGCGGTTATATCGTGACCGTCAAGGGCGCCTGCAACTGAACGAAAAAAGCCGAAGCTCTCGCTTCGGCTTTTTTGTTTACCGTCGGGGCTGCGCCAGAAGGTAGGCGGCGCACTCTGCGGCGGAAAGGGGAAATGTTCGTTTGGCAAGGGCGCAGTCAAGCTCCTGTTCCGGTATTCTGTGGGCGGGATCTGCGGTCAGGGCAAGCACAGATGCCAGCAGCGCTCGCTCGTAGAAGGAGACCGAAGCGGGCGCCTTGTCGATCACGTCAAAGCACTGCTTGGCGATGCGGCACAGTCGAGAAAAATCAATTGTTCCCGACCGATACAACCGCGAGCAGTAAAGGGCATAGCTGCCCGGCAGAAAGATCTCCTCTGAGGTAAGGAGCGCTTCTCGCCGTCCTTCTGCGTAGCAGGCGGGACAGAGGTAGCTTGCGAATTTGGCGTGCTTCAGCCAGCCGATATAGCGCGCATCCTCACGGCAGGCGGGGCAGGGGCCGTAGACCGTGTCGGCAAGACGTAGTTTGCCAAGACGGTGGGGATCATCAATGATCGGCATAGAAGGCTTTGCGTGTGGACCTGCAGATGGCGGCTCCATGGCGGTGCTGCCAAGCTGCAAGCGACAGCGCAGCTGCCAATGCTCGGCGGAAGCCATCGCGTTTCCGTACAGCAGCCGATCGGGCGGTAACGCACCCTTGCGCATGACGAATTCGGTGCCCGCAAAGCCAAAGCCATCCTTTCCAAGCTTTTTTTCGGTCAGAGAAAGCAGCTTTTTGGCAGCAGACTCGCAGCGTGCTTTCAGATGGTGATCGCGGCAGACCTCGGCAAGATCCAACAAAAAGAGCGCGATCGAGGGGTAAAGAAAATGTTCTCTGTCGGTGGGCTCACAGCCGACACCGATGGCTTCTGCGGACATGGTCAGAGGCAGGTAGCCAAGCGTTTCCAGACGGCTGAGCAGAAAGTCAGCCAGTGCCATCGCCTGTGGCAGCATGCCTAGATGCAGAAGGGAAGTGCCCACGAGCGCTTGGTCGGAAAGGTGACAACGGAGCTCTCCGTGTCCTGAAAGCACCCCGCCGGAGGCGCAGAAAAGAGCGTGCAGATTATCCCAAACTGCTTTTCCAATGGGGGATACAGGGTGTGTCAGCTTGCTTTTCGCAGCGGCGCGGCGATATAGCAGGCTTTGCTGCAAGACGGGCGCGCCCAGATCGGCAAGACGTTGCTTGAGGCATGCCAGCTCATTTCCTTTTTGACCGAGGGTGCAAAGCAGCGTGCTTTTTCCGGGAAACAGACGGAGCTCGCTGCCGTCGGCAGAAAACTCCGCATCACCGAGGATGGCAAGCAAAAGACGCGCTTCCTTTTGGGTTGCTCCGCCCTCAGGCATGGGCACACCGCTTGGAATGACGATGAGCCGCAGAGGAATAAGGGAGCCATCCTTTCGTAGTGGCGGATATCCGTATGCGTGACAATAGGGAGGCAGCTGCAGGCGGTAGGTCAGAGCACGGGTGGTCTCGGTGTGACGTACAAAGCATCCGTCGCAGACAAGGTCGGTGATCTCCACCTTTCCGTCAAAGTGGGAAAGTGCGTGATTTTTGTGAATCATCATGCCGTTTTCATGACGTGAATGAAGGGAAAGCCCCGTTTGCAGTGATAAAAACGAAGTGCCATCGTACCCGCAGAGATACTGTAGATTGGCACCGTTTGTCAGCGCAAGGAGCCTTCCGTCGCCGAGATAGCTCACAGCCTTCACCAGTCGAAGCTGACGGGATGTCCCTCTCCCGAAAGCCCCTCAAAGTCGCCCTGACGCAGCACCTCGTAGACGGCGACGGCAGCGCAGTTGGAAAGATTCAGCGAGCGCAGCGTTTCCCGCATGGGAATGCGCACGCAGCGGCTTGGATGCTTCTGCAGCAGTGCTTCGGGCAGTCCCGCTGTTTCCTTACCGAAGACGAGAAAGCACTCGTCGGGATATGTGACCTCGGCGTAGTTGCGGGGCGCCTTGGTGGTGAAAAAGAAAAGCGGATCCTCCCCATGCTGCTCCATGAAGGCGTCCAGACTGTCGTGATAGCGGATGTCCAGCTTGTCCCAGTAATCCAGTCCCGCGCGCTTTAATTTGGCGTTGTCAACGGTAAAGCCCAGCGGCTTTACCAAATGCAGTGTGGCGCCCACGGCGGCGCAGGTGCGGGCGATGTTGCCCGTGTTTTGGGGGATCTCTGGTTCGACTAAGACAATGTGGATGCGTGACATATCGTTTTCCTCATAAATTGACAAAAATGTTACGTTTATTATAGCATCCACCTAAAAAAATTTCAATACTTTCCGCTTTATTTGCAAAAAACTATGGAAATTTCCGTTAAAATCATGTATAATGATTCTGTATATACCATTACCATAGGAGAAATAGATGTATGAGTCTTTTAGATAAAATTTTCGGAACGGAAAGTGAGAGAAAGCTGAAGAAGATCATGCCGCTGGTGGATTTGATCGAGTCTAAGGCAGATCACTATGCCGCCATGAGCGATGATGAGCTGCGTTCTCAAACCGACGTTCTGAAGGGACGTTTGGCTAAGGGTGAAACGCTGGACGATATTCTGCCCGATGCCTTTGCCACCGTCAGAGAGGCGGACTGGCGCGTGCTTGCCAAGCGCCCCTTCCGTGTGCAGCTCATGGGCGGTATCATTCTGCATCGCGGCAATATCGCCGAAATGAAGACGGGTGAAGGTAAGACGCTGGTGGCAACCCTGCCCGCCTACCTCAACGCCCTGACCGGTGAGGGCGTGCACATCGTCACCGTCAATGAATACCTTGCCCGTATGGGTTATGAGGAAATGGGAAGAGTGTACGGCTTCCTGGGGCTGACCACCGGCATGATCTGCCACGGTCAGACCAAAAAGGAAAAGCGAGCCGCCTATGCCTGCGACATCGTGTACGGAACCAACAACGAATTCGGATTCGACTATCTGCGTGACAACATGGTCATTCGCAAGGAGAATCTGGTACAGAGAAAATTTGCTTATGCCATCGTGGACGAGGTGGATTCCATTCTCATCGACGAGGCACGTACCCCTCTGATCATTTCGGGTCAGGGTGAAAAATCCACCGAGCTGTACGATCGCACCAACGCTTTGGTGCGCAGCCTTCGCTGCCACCGCATCAAGGAAATGGACACCAAGGAGCTGCCCGACACCGTGGATGCCGACTACATCGTGGACGAAAAGGCAAGAACGGCGGTTCTGACCGCAACGGGTGTGAAGAAGGCAGAGGCATATTTCGGGCTTGAAAACCTGTCGGATGCCGAAAACTCCACCATTTCTCACCACGTTAATCAAGCCATTCGCGCCTTTGGCGTCATGAAGCGTGACGTGGACTACGTGGTCAAGGACGGCGAGGTGCTCATCGTTGACTCCTTCACGGGTCGTATCATGCCGGGTAGACGCTATTCCAACGGTCTGCATCAGGCGATCGAGGCAAAAGAGGGCGTGGAGGTCGAAAAGGAGACCAAGACCCTTGCCACCATCACCTTCCAGAATTTCTTCCGTATGTATGAAAAGCTGGCGGGTATGACCGGTACGGCACTGACCGAAAAGGATGAATTTGAACAGATCTACAATCTGGGCGTGGTGGAGATCCCCACCAACAAGCCCATGATCCGACGCGACCACAACGATTTGGTGTACAGAACCGTAAGGGGCAAGTACCATGCGATCCTTGAACAGATCGAAGAGTGCCACAAAAAGGGACAGCCTGTACTGGTGGGTACCGTTTCGGTGGACAAGTCGGAGGAGCTTTCGGAAATGCTCAAGCGTCGCGGCATCCAGCACACCGTGCTGAACGCGAAGCACCACGAAAAGGAAGCGGAGATCGTTGCCATGGCGGGCAAGCTGGGCAAGGTCACCATCTCCACCAACATGGCAGGACGCGGTACCGACATCATGCTGGGCGGCAACCCCGAATTCCTTGCCAAGCAGGATATGCGTAAAATGGAATACGACGAGGAGATCATCGGACTTGCTGTGGGCTCGTCCCAGTCGGTCTCCGAGGAAGTATTTGCGGCAAGAGCCGTGTACAAGGAGCTGTTTGAGAAGCACAAGGAGCAGATCCGTCCCGAGTACGAGCAGGTTTGCGCCGCCGGAGGACTGTTTATCATCGGTACTGAGCGTCACGAAAGCCGACGCATCGACAACCAGCTGCGCGGACGTTCGGGTCGTCAGGGTGACCCCGGTGAATCCCGCTTCTTCCTCTCGCTGGAGGACGATCTGATGCGTCTGTTCGGCTCGGAGAGAATTGCAAGCATGGTGGCAAGACTGGGGCTTCCCGAGGATGAGGCGATCGACGCCAAGATCCTTTCGGGCTCCATTGAGAGCGCCCAGAAGCGTTTGGAATCTGACAACTTCGGCAGACGCCGCAACGTGCTGAATTATGACGACGTCATGAACCAGCAAAGAAATCTGATCTACAAGCAGCGCCGTGAGGTGCTGGACGGCAAGGATATGCACGATATGATCCGCTCTTGGATCGATCAGTCCATCGAGGCCTCTGCCGGTCAGTATCTGGCGGGCGAGAGCACAGAATGGGATCTGGAAGGTCTGAAGCAGCAGTATTACGGTCTGATCTTCAAGGATGAGGACCTTGTATACAGCGAAGAGGAGCTGGGCTCCTTGAAGGCGGAGGACATCGTGGAAATGATGCACGAGCGCGCCACCGCTTTGTACGACAGCAAGGACACCCTCTTCGAGCCCGAGCAGATGCGCGAGATCGAGCGCATCATTCTGCTGAACAACGTGGACGCCAAGTGGATGGACCACCTGGACGCCATGGACGATCTGCGCGGCAGTGTGGGTCTGAACGCCTACGCCAACCGTTCGCCTCTTGTGGAATACCGACTGGTGGGCGGCGATATGTTCGATGAGATGATCGCCAATATCCGCGAGGACACCATCCGCGGCGTGCTTTCGGTCACTCCCAAGCAGGAAGTGAAGAGAGAGACCACCGTAAAGGTTACCTCCGAGGGGCTGCAGGGCAGTACACAGACGGCAACGCAGAGCGGCGGCAAGGTGCCCCCGAAGGCATCGCCCGTGAAAAAGGCTCCCAAGGTGGGAAGAAACGATCCCTGCCCCTGCGGCAGCGGTAAAAAATACAAGAAGTGCTGCGGCATGAATCAGGACGACGCCGAGGCATAACGGGGGAACTATGGGATTTGGACTGATAGCTCTCGGGTGGATGTTCTTTGCGGACATCCCCTGGGAGGTGGATCTGCTTGCCGATTTTTTTGGCTGCTTTCTCATTGTGATGGGCTGCAAGCGCCTTCGACCCTACAGCGGATACTTTGGTGCGGCTGCCACATGGTTCAGCCTTCTGATCGTTCCGTCTGTGGCGATCACGGCGCTGCAAATTGCCCAGATGATCACCGACAAGAAATGGTTGTCGGAATATATCGTGCATGCCGACATGGTGCAAACGCTGGTGTTTGCCGTGGCGCTGTACTACCTGCTGCTGGCGCTCATTCGCATTTCCACCGACGTGGGAAGGGAAAAGATCGCCCGCAAATGCAGAAGAAATATCGCGATCGCGGCGGTGACCATTCTGTTTTACGTCGCCACGAATATCGCAGACCTCTTTTCAAACCATGAATACGTGGTCAGAGCGGGCTTCGTGGGCTACGCCCTGTGGTACGTAATGCTTGCCCTGCAATTCGTGCAGATCTTCTCTTGCTATATGTGGATCTGCTACGAGGGAGACGAGGATATGCCCATGAAGGAAACGAGCTACAAGACGAATCCCTATGCCCGCTTTGAAAAGAGAAAAGCCGACCGTCAGGCGGCAGGCGATGCGGAGGGCTCCGCAAAAAAGAAAAAGAAGAAAAAATGAGGTGATGGAATGCGGATCGGATGTATTTTGGCAGGACTGCTGTTCTTCGTCAACCCGAATATTTTGGTGGTGGACATCCTGCCGGACTTCATCGGTGCCATTCTGCTGCTGTACGGACTGTCCCACGCCGGCGAGATCGACGAGCGTATGGCGCGCACCCGTAAGACGCTGTATCTGCTCATGTATGCGGGAATCGGACGGTTTTTATGTACCTTTTTGATCCCGATCATCGATGCAAAGGAATATACCTGGTTTTTGGTGTTTGCATTCTGCTTCGGATTGATCGAGGCGTATCTGTTCTGTCGGGCGATGTTTTCGCTGGACAGCGGTCTGACCTTTTTGTCGCTGCAAAGCGATCAGAACGAGATCTACCGTAGCACAGGCGCGGGATTTCTTGGTATGACCGTTATTTTTACGGTGGTCAAGACTGCCTTTGCCATTTTGCCGACCTTAACCTATCTGGTCACCGATTACGGAACGGTGACCGAAATGCGTACCAACTGGACCTTTGTCATGTGGATGCTGATGGCGATCAACGTGCTGTTGGTGACGGTGTACGGTATCCTTTGGTACGTCCGTATGTTGAAATTCTGGAAGCCGCTGAAAAAGAGCAGCTTTGTTGCTCTCATTGAGCAGCGCTACCGCGACGAATATCTTGCCAACCGCCCTCTGGTGGTGTACCGCGATCTGAAAAGAGTGGTGCTGCTCATGGGCGTGGCGCTGATCTTTGCCGTGCCGCTTCGCCTGGACGGCATGGACGTGCTGCACGATGCGGTGACGGGCGTGGCGATCTTCTATGCTGCAAGGATCCTTGGAAAGCTGTATCCCGATGCGTCGGGATACACGGTGCTGTGGAGCGCACTGTATGCCGTGATATCAACATTTGAATGGGGATACATGGTGTGGTTCCGCATGGAAAATTACAGCCACCTGTATGAGGAGGGCTTTTCCGAGGTGATGGGCTTTAAGGTGTTTGACGAGGTGTCGCTTCTGACCACCTTTGCCGTCTACTGTGTGATGCTCGCCGTTAAGCTGCTGCTGCTACTGCTTGTGATCCTTTCCATGCGTCGCGTCATGCTGCGAATGATCGCAGAGCACACGGGCTCCATCACGGAGATCCACGTTTCGAGCGAAAAAACGAAGGCGATCCGCCGCGATCTTCGAAGATGGCTGCTTTCGGCAACGCTGCTGTGCGTTGCGGCGGTTATGATGTCGGTGGCAACAGGATTTTTGTTCCTGTGGATCCCTATCCTGCAGACCTGGGATATGGTGATCTGGACGGTGTTTGGTATCGTGATGTACTATTTCCTGAACCGACTGGTGGCGGGCATGGACGACCGCTACTATCACGAAGACTAATTTCAGAAAGGAAATCGGAATGACGGTTGATCATACGGTGGCTGCCATCTCCACACCCTACGGACGGGGTGGGATCGCGGTGATCCGCATTTCGGGGCGAGATGCCCTTGCGGTAACGGAAAAAATGTTTTTGCCGGCATCCGGTAAAAGCATAATAGAATACAAAGCGGGAAGTGCCGTTTACGGGAAGATCCTTTTCGAGGGAAGACAGATCGATACCGGCATTGCCACGGTGTTCCGCGCTCCCCATTCCTATACGGGAGAGGACACGGTGGAGATCTCCTGCCATGGCGGCATCCTGCTGACCGAAAAGGTGTTGGCGGCGGTGCTGGCTGCGGGAGCAACCCGGGCAGGTCCCGGCGAATTTACAAAACGCGCATTTTTGGCGGGCAAACTAAGCCTTTCCGAGGCGGAAGCGGTGATCTCGCTGATCGAAGCCGAGGGGGAAGAGCAGCTAAAGCTGGCATCCGCCGAGGCAAAGGGTGTGCTCGGCAGAGAGATCGAGCGCATCCACGATGCACTCATTCGGCTGGTGGCAGCGACTTACGTACAAATCGACTATCCCGACGAGGACCTTTCGGGCATGAACGCCGAGACCTTCCTGCGGGATCTTGATACCGTCCTTCGGGACGTGGAAAACCTTGAAACGAGCTACCGCACGGGCCACGCCGTGGCGGAGGGGATCACCACCGTCATTCTGGGCAAGCCCAATACGGGAAAATCCTCGCTGCTCAATGCGCTTGCGGGCTACGATCGCGCCATTGTTTCCTCTGTGGCGGGTACCACCCGCGATACGGTGGAGCAAAAGATCAGAGTGGGAGCAGTGACCCTGACCCTGCACGACACCGCAGGCGTGCATGATACGAGCGATACGGTGGAGCAGATGGGTGTCAAGCGCAGTTTGGCGCTACTGGAAAAAGCGGAGCTGATCCTTTTGGTGCTGGATGGCTCCGAGGAGCTTGACGCAGACGACAAAGCGCTGATCGAGCGTCTGAAAACGGCACCTTGCCCTGTGATCTGCGTTTGCAACAAATCGGACAAGGAAAGCCGATTGCCGAGTGAGGCGATCGCGTGCTTTTCGCAAAGAGCGGTTATTTCCGCGGCAACGGGAGAGGGTCTTGATGCCCTGCGCACCATGATCGAAGGTCTCTTCGTTGCGGGAAAGATCGATTACGATCAAACTCCCATTCTCACGGGAGCGCACCGCCACGCTATGATCGTGAAGGCGAAGGAGCTGCTAACGCGGGCAAGAGATGCCGTGCGTATGGGCATGACGCCCGACGTGGCGGCGCTGGATTTGGAGGGCGCTTCGGCAGAGCTTGGAAGGCTTGACGGCAGAGAGGTCGGAGAAGAAGTGGTGGACAGTATTTTCTCTCGCTTTTGTGTGGGAAAATAAAAAAGCACAGACGGTAAAGTCTGTGCTCCGTTTAGCGATTTTTTCGGGTGTTGCTTGTACTCTTGGTGGGCATGAGCAACACGATCAGCAGAACTACGATGGCGGCAATGATCAGGGCGATGACCACTGTCCAGATGGTCTTGGTACGGGTGTCCTTCTTCTCATCCATGTCACCCGATTCGCCACCCTCGTCCTTGTTGTCGGTGGCACCCTCGTCGCCGATGATCCCGTCTTTATCGTCGGTCTCACCGTCCACGGCGTTGTTGCCGTCGTCCGGCTTATCGACCTTGTTGTCCTTGTCGGTGGCGTCCTCGATCTTATCGCCCGCGTCTTCTGCGGCGTCTCCCGCGCCGTCGACGATGTCGCCCACGGCGTTTCCTGCATTGTCGGCGGCGTCCTTCAGATCGTCCCTTACACTGTCGGCAAAGACGCCGGTGGCAAAGAGAGCGAAGAGAAGAAGCGTCAGAAGAAGCGCGATGCGAGCTTTGCATTTACTGTAATTCATGATCATTCAATCCTTTCGGCAATATTGTATTGCAAGGCTAGTATGTTCCCGATGGATATGAAGTATACCGGGAAAAGAAAGGAAAATTGTTTTTAACTGTATGGAAACCAAACGTTTTACCAAAAATGATGCGGGCTTTACCTGTCTGAACTGCGGAAAAGAGGTGCTGCCGCTGGGCTATACCTCCCGCAACCACTGCCCGTTCTGCCTTTGCTCCCTGCACGTGGACGAGCTGCCGGGTGACCGCGCCAATCTTTGCCGCGGCATCATGGATGCAGTCAAGGCGGAGCCCGACCCCAAAAAGGGCTACGTTATTCTGCACCGCTGCCGCAAATGCGGTCAGATCTGTCGCAACAAGGCGGCGCATGAGGCAAAGGTACAGCCCGACAATCTGCGCATGATCATTGCGCTGACAGCGGGTCAGATCGGTTAACGTATCATATAAAGGAGAAAAAATGGAAGAAAATATCAAGGAACGGGGCGGGATCTCGGTTGAGACCTCCCATATATTCCCCGTGATCAAAAAATGGCTGTATTCGGAAAAAGAGATCTTTCTGCGTGAGCTGGTGTCCAACGCCTGCGATGCGGTGACCAAGCTGAAAAGACTGTCCTCGCTGGGTCAGTACGAGGGCGACGGGATGCCCTACCGTGTGGACGTAACGCTGGATGCGACGGCAAGGACACTTACCGTATCGGACAACGGCATCGGTATGAGCGAGGATGAGGTCAAAAAATATATCTGTCAGATCGCCCTTTCGGGCGCGCTGGACTTCGTTGAAAAATACGAGGGCGGCGATGACAAGAACGGCATCATCGGACATTTCGGTCTGGGATTTTATTCCGCATTCATGGTGGCTGAAAAGGTCGAGGTGATCACCCGTAGCTTTACGGGATCCGAGACCGTGCGCTTTGTGTGCGATGAAAACGGAAGCTACGCCTTCACCGAATGCGATACGGTGCGGGAAAGAGGAACCGACGTTATCCTGCATCTGGGTAGCGAGGGCGAGGAGTATCTGTCGGCGGACAAGCTGAAGCAGGTGCTTTATAAATACTGCGCCTTCATGCCGGTGGAGATCTATTTTAGCGATCTCTCGGCAGAAAATAAAGAGGGAGAGGTTCCCGCGCCCATCAACGACGTGGATCCCCTTTGGCAGAAGAATCCCTCGGACGTTTCCGAGCAGGAATACAAGGCGTTTTACTCTAAGGTGTTCGGCGACTACAGAGAACCTCTGTTCCAGATTCACATCAATGCGGACTATCCGCTGAATTTCAAGGGAATTCTGTATTTTCCCAAAATTCAGAGCGAGTACGAAAGCCTGGAGGGTCAGGTCAAGCTGTACTACAATCAGGTGTTCGTAGCGGACAATATAAAGGAGGTCATTCCCGAGTACCTGCTCATGCTGCGCGGCGTGCTGGACTGCCCTGAGCTGCCGCTGAACGTCTCTCGCAGCTACCTGCAGAATAGCGGATACGTTTCTCGGATCTCTTCACACATTACCAAAAAGGTAGCCGACAAGCTGTCGGGGATGTTCCGAAATGAAAGAGAGGGCTACGAAAAGCTTTGGAAGGATCTGAAGCTGTTCGTGGAATACGGCTCACTGCGCGATCGAAAGTTCCACGAGAGAATGAAGGATGCGGTGCTGCTTGAAAAGGTGGACGGCAGCCTTGTGACCTTCTCCGAATATAAAGAAGCGGTGGGAGAGAGTACCGAAAAGAAATGCTATTACGCCACCGATCCCGTCACCCAGGCGCAGTACGTTTCTTTGTTTGAGAATGCGGGTATTCCGGTGCTGCTGTTTGACAAGGTGGTGGATACCCAGTACATTGCCATGCTGGAGCAGGAGAGCGACTGGAAGTTCCTTCGCATTGATGCCGAGCTGGCAGATGCGCTGAGGGACAAGGAAATCGAAGAAAAAGAGGACGCCGATCTGCAGGCGCTGTTTGTGTCGGCAAGCGGAGAAGAAAATCTGAAACTGAAGCTCACCGCCTTCAAGGACGAAGAGGTCCCCGCTGTTCTGAACCTCGGTGAAGAGGACCGCAGAATGCGCGACATGATGCAGATGTACGGTATGGATACCGCTGGACTTCCCGCTGCGTCCACGCTGCAGCTCAACACCAAAAGCAGTCTTGTGAAAAAGCTGCTTGCCTGCACCGATGAACAGGCGAAGAAGAATGCGGCAGGACATATTTACCTGCTGGCGCTACTGTCGCAAAGACCGCTCAGCGCAGACGAGCTGAAGCGTTTCCTTGCCGACAGCTATCGAAATTTGGAAAACAGCCTATGATGAGCTACAAACAGAAATGTGATATTATTGCGGATAATCTGCGATTTGTACGGGAAAAACAAGCCGTCGCTCTTCCGCTGGTCAGCGGACAGCTCGCAGAGCTTGCGTCCGCGATGGCTCAAATGACTGAAATGGGTGCCGATCAAGAGGAAAAGCGGCAGATCTGGCGGAAAGCCACACGACTGCTGGGAGAGCCTGAGCTGCATATTGATCTGGCAAAAGCATATTACGATTGTCTTGTGCAGCGAGGAGCGCTTGGTGCGGACGATGCGGAAGCCGCTTCTCCCACCACTATTTGCTATCTGCGCAATCGCGGCAGCGATGGCGCCTTTGACCGCATTACAAAGGATATGACGGGCGTGCGTGCGGTATACGTCTCAGGGCACGAGGAAGCGATGGATAGCTGTTACGATGAATACAGCGATGCCTGCATCCTGCCTTATTCCGATCCCGAGCGAGGTGTCCACATGGGCTTTCGTACCATGATCGCCCGCTACGGCTTAAAGATCGCCCAAATGGTGCGGGTGGAAAACCGAGAAGGCACTGCCATGGATTACGTGCTGCTCCGCAGAGAGCTGCCGACTTTTTCGGGCGAAGGATATTTGTCGGTGACCTTGCCCGTCACCGAGCCCATCATGCTCGCCGAGTTGTTGCAGGCGGCTATTCGCTTTGAGCTTACCGCAGTGGACGTGACGAAGCTGCCCGAGCAGTTTTCTGCCGCCGCAAGCTACGATCTGCATTTTGCGGCAAATGCGGAGAATGCCAAACAGTATTTGTTTTATCTTGCCCTGAATCATCCTAGGTTTGATCTGCTGGGCTTTTATCGCAAAGAAAGGGAACGTATATGAAGGAAGTATATTTGTACAAGAATCAAGGTACCTGCTCCTCGCACATCAAGATCGAGGTGGAGGATACCAAGCTGGTTTCGGCGGAATACTACGGCGGATGTGCGGGCAATACCAAGGGTGTGGCAGCACTGGTTTCCGGCATGGAGCTTTCCGAGGTTATCGACCGTCTTGGCGGGATCCGCTGCGGCTTTAAGCCCACCTCCTGCCCCGACCAGCTGGCAAAGGCACTGACACTGATCCAAAATGGGGAAAGCTCCCCTTCACTTAAAAAAATCACACAGGAGGAAGCATAACATGGATTACAACAAGGAATTTGAGCGCTGGTGTAAGCTGGCGGACAGCGAAACGGTGGCAGAGCTGACTGCCAAAGCGGGCGATGATGAATGGATCCGCTACTATTTTCAGGGTCCCCTTGCCTTCGGCACCGCAGGTCTGCGCGGCACTATGA
>SVRH01000121.1 GCA_015064925.1 Oscillospiraceae bacterium
GGTTTTTGGATGCTCTGATCACGCGGAAGGAGGATTGTCTGTCGCCTTCGAAGTACAGCACCGCGTCCACCATGTGCTCCAGCACCTTGGGGCCTGCGATACCGCCCTCCTTGTTGACGTGACCGACAATGATCACCGACATCCCCTCGCTTTTGGCTTTTGCGATCAGCTTCAGGGTACATTCACGCACCTGACTGACCGTACCCGGAGCGGAGGCTACGCTTTGATTGGAAAGGGTCTGGATGGAGTCCACGATCAAAAAGGAAGGATGCAGTCTGTCGCACTCGGCAAGAATGCGATCCACGTCGGTCTCGGTCATAACGTACAGATCGGGGCAATCCACGCCCAGACGCTTGGCGCGATAATGCAGCTGTAAGCGGGATTCCTCCCCCGAGGTATAAAGAACCGTTGCGGTCTTGCCTTCGCACTGCGTCAGAGCGGTGGAGATCTGCAAAAGCAGGGTGGATTTACCAATACCCGGCTCACCCGCCAGCAGTACCACGGAGCCGTGGACAAAACCGCCGCCAAGTACTCTGTCCAGCTCCGACATTCCGCTGTTAGTGCGCATATAGTCGGGAAGCTCAAGACTTGTAAAGGGAAGTGCCTGCTCTGCCTTGGCGATCAGCGGCTTTCGCCCTTTTGTGTTTTCGGGAGCAGTCTGTACCTCTTCCTCCAGCGTATTCCATTCACCGCATCCGGGACATTTGCCCAGCCACTTGGCACTTTGATATCCGCATTCGCTGCAGACGTATATGCTTTTCACCTTCATATTTTACTTCCTTTGTCGGTCAGGTTGTCAGATTTTTATATTCACAGTCCCAAACGGACGCCATGATCAGAAGTGCGATCTTTTTTTGATAGTCGCTTTGTTGCAAAAGCTGTGCCTCCTCGGGATTGGAGACGAAGCCGCATTCCACAAGAATGGCGGGGTTTTGCAGACGGTTCATCAAATAGATGTGCTCGCTGCCGTTTTTGATCTCACGGTTGTTTTCCGGTTGCAAATGGGACAGTATCAAGTGATGCAGCGAACCGGCAAGCGGCAGACTCTTTGCGTTGTTGGGAGAATAAAAGAGCTGGATGCCCTTACAATACTCCTTCGGAAACTTGTTCATGTGGATGCTGATATAGTAGGCATCCGGATTTTCCTTGCCGAGATCCACGCGTGCGCGCAGATCCTCTTGCTTTTTGTGCCCTGTGTCGCCATCGCCCAGCATGACGTCTTCTGTTCGGGTCTGCAGCACTTCGATCCCCGAAGAAGACATAAGATCTGCCAAAACGGTCGTCATAGCAAGATTGAGATCCTTTTCAAGGATACCGTCTATCCCTACGGCACCGCTGTCCTCACCGCCGTGACCTGCGTCAAGTATTACCACTATTTTTGCCGTGTCAATATTGACAGACACCGCCTCTTGTGGTAAAATATCGCTTGTGGACGTATGAATCATAAACAGTGCGCAGAATACGAAACAAAGTGCAAAGCAACCGATCTGAAGACAGATCCCCATGATACGTTTATTCAAAAAACTCACCGCCAATATACAGATTTTTCTTCATGTATATGCGGCGATGAGCATTCTTTATAACCGATTATCCTTTTTTCAGTCCGTATCTGTAACCAATGGTGCAGGCAATCACAGAGGGAACGACGAAAAGCAGAAGCATCAGAGGATTGCCGTTTTGGCCCGTAAATACCAAAATGCCGTTGTACATACTGTGGATGAATTTATAGATCACTTCACACACAGCAAATATGGAGGCAACAAACTCAGGAGCGATCTTTGCATTCTCCGCAGGTGCCTGCAGAAAGGATACATTTGATACGATGGACACGATCATTTTGGTGATGATCGCGATCACGGCAAGACCAATATTGACAGAGTTAGCAAGCAACGAAAGCTTTGTTAAGCGCCAATTGTCGACTGTGGCTCTTCCGCCATCGATGCGGATCTTATCGCTTTTTCCTTGCTCACTTGCCAGATAGAAAAGCAGATACATATAAAACAGTGCTGCAAATACACTAGCGCCGAATACAATGAGATCGTTTCCGGAGGAAGCGGCAGCCATGGTAACGATCAGACCGAAGAAGGTCATGCCAAGCTGGTTGGCAATCATTTTACGAATGATCGCACCGTTTGTGGAATCTGTGTTTACCATTTACGTTAACCTCTTATCGTAATTCTTTATCTGCCTCATTCTAAACCATTTTCAAATAAATTACAAGGGCTTTTTTGAAAAATCATGAAATTTAACAGTTTATTCACGGAAAGGAGAACAAATGTCCATTATTGAAGATACAGTTTTTCCCGATATTATCAACAGATTCAGCAATTATCAAAACCATCTCAACCGTTCTCCTGCCACGATCAATCAGTATCGCTTGGATCTGATGCTTTTTATCAAATATCAGATCGCCAAAAAAGAGGGGATCGACTTTTCAAGTGAGGAATTTGACAAGATCGATATCTCCGGCGCTGACGTAGATTTCTTTAAAGATATGTCCTCCAACGATATTTATAATTTTCTCTTGTATCTGACAAGCGACCGCGGCAACCGCTCGAGCGCCAGAGCCCGAAAGCTGTCGGCACTGAAGGTGTTTTACAAGTATTTGATGTTTGTTACAAAGGAGATCGATTACAATCCGACAGAGGCGATCTCCGCTCCCACGGTGAAGCAGAGACTTCCCAAGTATTTGACACTGGATGAATCGGTTCAGCTGTTGGATACAG
>SVRH01000045.1 GCA_015064925.1 Oscillospiraceae bacterium
TGTCACCTCGGTTGCGGTACTGCACCGATATCTGTACGATCGCGGAGTGGATGTTTCTTACTACATTCCCAGCCGTGACGGTGAGGGATACGGTATGAACGCTGATGCAATCCGCAAGCTGGCGGAAAACGGAATCGATCTTATCGTCAGCGTCGATACCGGCGTGACAGCAGTATCAGAAGCAAGGTTGGCAAAAGAGCTGGGGATGGACGTGGTGATTACAGACCACCATACGTGTCTTGGTGAACTGCCGGCTGCGGTGGCAGTGGTCAATCCCACACGATTCGATTCACAATATCCCTTTACTCGCTTGGCAGGTGTTGGAGTAGCTTATAAGCTTGTATGTGCGCTTGAAATGCAGCGATGCGAGGCAGCCGACATCGATGGCTGCTCGGATGACGTGCTTACTCGGTATGGAGATCTTGTCACCCTTGGTACGGTGGCAGACGTTATGCCACTTATTGATGAGAACCGATACATTGTCAAAAAAGGTCTTGCGATGGCATCCTGTACCCGCAATTGCGGACTGGCTGCTCTTGTGGATACGGTACTTGAGGGTAAGGATAATCGAAGCGGCAAGCGACGTAACGTGACAGGACAGATGATCGGCTACAATTTGGCGCCAAAGATCAATGCTGCCGGCAGAATGGCAAGAGCGGATCTGGCGGAAGAATTGTTTTTGACACGTTCTGAAACAGATGCCATTGAAATATCCAAGCAGCTTTGCGAACTAAACAAGCAAAGACAAGCCATCGAAAACGAGATCGTTTCGCTGGCTGTGACACAGATTCATGAAATGGGTCTGGAAGAGGATCCGGTGTTGGTGCTTGGCGATGACGGTTGGCATGCAGGTGTGATCGGGATTGCCGCATCCCGTATCAGCGAACGCTTTGGAAAGCCTACGGTGCTTGTCAGCTTTGAGGGTGAAGAGGGAAAGGGATCCATGCGCTCCGTGGGCGGCTTTGACTGTATGAAGGCCTTTGCCTATGCCGAGGATCTTCTGACCAAATACGGTGGGCATACTTTTGCGGCTGGCTTGTCCCTAAGGCGTGAGGACTTTTCGGATTTTAGAAAACGTCTTTGCGAATTTGCTGCGATCCACTATCCGGGTGTATCGCAGGAAAGCACGGTGGAGGAGATCGATGCCGAGCTTCAGGTGAATGATATATCGCTGCCCACTGCCTCTGCAATTGCGGAGTTGGCGCCCTTCGGTGATGGAAACCGAGTGCCACTGCTTCTGCTTGCGGATGCGGAAATTGAGAGTATGATTCCGCTTTCGGGCGGAAAGCATATGAGGCTTGTGCTCAAAAAGGAAGAAATTCGTGTGTCTGCGGTCGTTTTTGGGGTAGGTCCCCATCTATGTAAGGCACAGGTTTCGGATCACGTGGATGTCATTGTCAATTTAGAGATCAATGAGTACGGCTACTCCCGTTCGGTACAGCTGATGGTCAAAAAACTGTATTTGTCGGGCGTTGCCGCAGACAAAGCAGAAAGGGATCAAAGCCGCTACCGCTGTATCATGCAAGGTGAGGATGAGCCGGATGACGTGCCGGTTCGTGCAGACTTTGCTGCCGTTTACCGTTTTTTGACGCACTGCGCATTGCAGGGAATGGCGGAGATGAGCTTTCGATATGCCATGACTGCCTGCGCGATCGGGTACGTAAAGCTGCGGCTGATCCTTGATATCTTCAAGCAAACGGGACTGATCAAATACAGAGAAAATGCCGCAGCTCAAACCTTCCGATTTTCATCTGAACCCGTTAAAGAAAAAGTAAACATAGAAAGCTGCGCCCTATACCGACGTCTTTGCGCGGGATACGGCGATTGAAAACAATACGAAAATGGAGCAAGATATGTATCAACCCATTCAAAATCTACTGAGTATACTTGCCAAGACCGAGAAAAAGTACGATATCGACAAAATTTGTCGTGCGTACGCCTTTGCAGCCAAGCTGCACGAGGGACAGTTCCGTGTCAGCGGGGATCCCTATATTTCACATCCCATCGCTGTGGCGGAGATCGTGGCAGGACTGGAATTGGATACCGACTCGATCTGTGCGGCGTTGCTTCACGATACGGTGGAGGACTGTGATATAAGTCTTGATACCATCAAAGAAAACTTTGGTTCCGAAACCGCTTTCCTTGTGGACGGTCTGACAAAGCTTGCAAAAATTCCCTTTGCGGATAAGCAGGAGCAGCAGGTAGAAAATCTTCGAAAAATGTTTCTTGCCATGAGCAAGGACATTCGCGTGATCTTTATCAAGCTGTGTGACCGTTTGCACAATATGCGTACCTTGGGTGTCAAAGAGGAGGGAAAGCGCCGTGTCACGGCACTGGAGACCATGCAGGTCTTTGCTCCCCTTGCTCACCGACTGGGTATGCAGAAGATCAAGCATGAGCTGGAGAACCTTTCTCTGTCTTTTCTGGATCCCATCGGTTATAACGAGATCTACCGCGATATCGAGCGCCGTTACGGACAAAACATCGGCTTTATTGAAAAAGCCAAAAAGCAGATCAGTGATAAGCTTGAGGAAATGAATTTCCGGTTTGTCATGGAGGGCAGAGTTAAGACGGTTTACAGCGTCTATAAAAAGATGTATGAGCAGAACAAGAATTTTGATGAGATCTACGATTTCTATGCACTGCGTGTCATCACTGAGACAGAGCTTGACTGCTATACCATCCTTGGCATTATCCACGATATGTTCAAGTCCATTCCCGGTAGATTTAAGGACTATATTTCAACTCCCAAGCCCAACCTGTACCGTTCGTTGCATACGACCGTGATCGGCCGTGACGGTATCCCCTTTGAGGTGCAGATCCGTACTAGGGAAATGCATCACGTGGCGGAATACGGTATCGCTGCGCACTGGAAATATAAGACCGGTGAATCCAGCAAGGCAGATATCGATTCTAAGCTGGAATGGATCTCCAAGCTGATTGAAAGCGAGGATTATACCAAGGACCCTGATGAATTCCTCCGTTCCTTGAAGATCGATATCTTTCATGACGAAACCTTTGTATTTACTCCTAAGGGAGACGTGGTGGTATTGCCTCAGGGCTCTACGCTTATCGACTTTGCCTACGCCATCCATTCGGCGGTGGGTAATAAGATGGTGGGAGCCAAGGTCAACGGCGCGATAGCGCCCATTGACAGTGTCCCCGAAAACGGACAGATCATTGAGGTGTTGACCTCCTCGTCCTCCAAGGGACCCAGCCGTGACTGGCTGAAGATCGTGAAAACTGCTGAGGCACGCAATAAGATCCGCCAGTGGTTCAAGAAGGAAAAGCGCCCCGAAAACATTGCTGTCGGTAAAAACGAGGTGGATAAGGAGCTTCGTCGTTATGGCAGAGCTTACACTGAGGCGCAGCGGCAGGAGATCCTTTACAATATCGGTTCCCGCATGGGTATTCAGACGGTGGACGATCTGTATAATATGATCGGCTATGGAGGCTTGTCTGTTGCCAAGATCTCCATTAAACTGCACGATGAATTTGAACGCGTGGTGAAGCCCGACGTGCAGCCTGCTCCTCTGGAACTGGAGGATATCAAGGTCAAGCCCAGAACAGGGCATAGCGGCAGCGGTGTAATTATAGACGGACAGGACGGCTGTGCCGTTAAGTTCGCCAAGTGCTGCAATCCTCTGCCCGGTGATAAGATCATTGGATTTGTAACCAAGGGTTACGGTGTGTCGGTGCACAAGAGAGAGTGCCCAAACGTGACCTCCATACTGGACGATCCTGCGTACGACGGCAGGTTTATGACCGCTCACTGGGATGAAGAGACCATGAACTCTATTGCTGCAAGGCAGACCTACGAGGCGTATATCCAGATTCGTGCGGAAAACAGCCTAAAGCTACTGGCAGATATTACGGCTGCGCTGGCCGATATGCGCGTGGCGTTGCACTCCATCAATACGCAGAACAAGCCCGACAATCTGATCGTGATCAATCTGGTGGTCGGATGTAAAAATATTGAACACTATCACTCCATCGTGGCAAGACTTAAATCGGTTCCCAACGTGGAGGATGTGGTGAGAGGATATACATGATATGACGTGTGTAATACAAAGAGTCAACGGCGCGTCCGTGGCGGTTGACGGTACAACCGTTGGAAAATGCGATAAGGGACTGCTGCTGCTTCTCGGCGTATGGCAGGATGACAGCGAAAAGGATGCCGATTTGCTGGCGGCAAAGATCTCAAAGCTGCGTATATTTGAGGATGAGAACGGTAAGATGAACCGTTCGATCTGTGACGTACAGGGAAATGTGCTGGCGATCTCTAATTTTACGTTATGTGCCAATTATAAGCACGGAAACCGTCCCGATTATATCAGGGCGGAGAAGCCGCAGCGAGCAAATGAGCTGTACGAATATTTCGTTTGCAAGCTGCGTACATTGATAGAAGGCGGTGTGCAGACAGGACAGTTTGGTGCGGATATGAAGATCAGCGCCATGCTCGACGGTCCTGTTACCATCGTTATGGACAGTAAAGTATTGTCGGGGGAAGTATGAAGATACGGGTAGACGGTGAGATCAATCTCAGTTATGTACAGAATCTTTCACTTCTGTTTTTCCCGGGGATGAAGTTTTCCCAAAGTGAGGAGGAAACGCCCGAGATCCCGGCGGCAGACGTTACGGTGCGCAGAGATGAGGATGGATATTATTCTAAGGTGACTCTCAGACTTCTTGGAAATGTGGCGCAAGGTGAAAACAAGACCCTGTTTGACCCCTTGTATACCGAGGAGCGTATTAAAAAGATCGCTGTGGGTGCTGCATACTATAACGCTGGCAGAAAGCTTTTGGATTATGACCCTCCGTGGGGGATTCTGACGGGAATTCGTCCTGCCAAAATTGCGGGAAATCTGTATAAATCGCTCAATAATAAGCTGCACGTGCGCAGAGCCTTGATCAAGGACTATTTGCTCAGTCCCAAAAAGGCAATGCTGGTTACCAAGGTGGCGGTCAATGAGCAGAAGCTGCTCAACAAATATGGAAAAGATACCTGCAGCTTGTATATCTCTATTCCGTTTTGTCCCACACGATGTGCGTATTGCTCCTTTGTTTCGTATTCCACGCCCAGACTTCTATCCATGATCCCTGACTATCTTGCTTGCCTTGAGCGGGATATTGCGGATATGGTGCAGGTCATAAAGGCACGCGGACAGAGGATCGTTACGGTGTACGTTGGTGGTGGAACCCCGACAACACTCAGCGCCGATCAGATTAGACAGCTTATCGCAGTTATTGCAAAGCATGTGGATCTCTCTTCGCTTGCTGAGTTTACGATCGAAGCGGGAAGACCGGATACCATCACAGCCGATAAGCTGGATGTCATGACCGAAGGCGGAGTGAACCGCATCAGCATCAACCCCCAGACGCTGAACGATGAGGTCTTGCGTGGAATTGGCAGATGCCATACCACCGATGATTTCTTCAGTGCGTATTATATGGCGCGGGATCGCTACAATTTTGATATCAACGTGGACTTGATCGCAGGTCTTCCGGGCGATAGCTTTATGAGCTTTTCCAAAACGGTGGATCAGATCATCCATCTTGCACCCGAGAATCTGACAATTCATACACTGTGTGCCAAAAAGGCAGCCGATATGCTGAAGAGTGGCTTCAACGTGTTCTCGCGCAGCAGTGCGGAGGCAGTAAAATCTGTGGACTATTCGCAGGTGGCTGCCATGAATGCGGGTTATCATCCCTACTATCTTTACCGACAAAAGAATACTGTCGCAAATTTGGAAAACGTGGGCTTTGCGTTCCCGGGACACGAGGGCATCTACAATGCACTGATCATGGCGGATGAACACGATATCTATGCGGTGGGAGCGGCAGCGGTTTCTAAGATCATTGGAAGCGACGGAAAGATCCATCGAAGCTCCATGCCAAAGTATCCCTATGAGTATTTGGAAACAGAGGCGAATGCAGAACAAAGAGAGGCGTATTTTTCGACCATTGCGCAGATAGAATAAAGAAAAATAGGAGGATAATATGATTACAACAGATCCCAAACAGTATTTGGATCCGCAGGTAGCAAGACAACTGGTATACGACTGTGAAGAAGCATTTGAAAATCAGTTATCGGCACTTTGCCGTACGGTCGGTTTGGGAGATTATCAGATCATATTATTATCCGGACCGACTTGTTCGGGCAAAACAACAACCACCAATAAGCTGGTACAAACACTGAATGATCGTGGGAATGATGTACATATCGTTTCGGTGGATGATTTTTACTACGATCGAATGTACCTGATGGCACGCAGCGAGCAGCTGGGGCAGGACGTAGACTTTGAGTCGATCGCGGCCATTGATCTTCCGTTTTTTAAGATGTGTATGCAGTCGCTGCTGGAGGGGAAGAAGACCCTTCTTCCCAAATATGACTTTGTGCTTGGCAGACGAAGCGCTTATGATGCCTACGAATTGACAGACAACAGTGTAGTGATCGTAGAGGGAATCCAGTCTGTGTATCCCGAGATCGCTCAGGTTTTTTGCAACACTAAAAACCTTTCTGTGTTTATCAGTACAGAAAAAAGTGTTTGTTGCGGCGACAGTGTGTTTCCACCGCAGGAGCTGCGATTGATCCGCAGACTGGTGCGGGACAGTCGCCATCGCGGTGCCACGGCGGAGTTTACCTTTTCAATCTGGAAGAGTGTGACTGACAATGAAGCGAAGTCCATCTTCCCCTATAAAGATAAGGCGCAGGTAAAGATTGATTCCTCTATGGGCTATGAGCCGTATGTTATGAGGAGCTTTTTGATCCCGCTGCTGCAAAAGGACGTGGCAAAGGACAGTCCTTACTACTCACTTGCTGCGTCACTGATCAAACGACTTGAACAATTACCTTCCTTGGATGCGACCTTGATCCCTGATGGGTCTGTGTATCACGAATTTATCGGCTGAATAGGAGGATGTATTGAAGACCAAGACGCATACGCTTGTCAATGGGGTGGCTTTTTTGGCTGCCGCCGGGATAGTTGTAAAAGTTTTGGGATTGATATGTAAGATCCCCCTGGTCCACGTGATCGGGGAGGACGGTATGGGGTATTTCAATTCGGCATATACCATATACAATTTGTTTTTTATGTTATCCAACGCGGGACTTCCCGTGGCGATCTCGATCCTGATCTCTGAGCAAAACGCAAAGGGAAATGCCTTTGGAATACGCAGTGTATTCCGTACGGTGTTTCGTGCGGTCTGCCTTGTGGGAATTATCGGATGTGTGATCCTTCTTGTGCTGGCAGAGGAGCTGGCGTGCTTCGTTGGGAACCCCGAAGCCGGAGCTTGTATTGCAGTGATGGCTCCTGTATTTTTGTTTGTGTGTATTGCGGGCGGCTTGCGCGGATACTACCAAGGACTGTCTAGGCTGGTTCCCACCGGTATCTCTCAGCTGATCGAGGCAATCGTCAAAACAGTTTTGGGAGTGGGTCTTGCCGTGTACGCAGTGCGTAAAGGCTATCCGTTGTCGATCTGTGCCGCGTTTTCGCTAATGGGAATTGCATTTGGCAGCTTGCTATCAATGCTGTACTTGTTGATCCTTTCTTTTTTAAACGGTGCTTTTGCTGCCGTAGAAAGGAGTGTTATTTCAGGAAAACGCAGAGAAGATGCTGTTCTCAAAAGGTTATTTAAGATCGCACTTCCTGTGACCCTTGGGTCTCTTGTGGTGTCGCTATCCAATTTTTTGGATCTGACTGTGGTCATGCGCGGCCTGCGATCTGTGGGAATGAGTGCAGAAATGGCAAATAGATTGTACGGAAATTATACCGGACTTGCCGTACCGCTATTCAATTTGCCCCCCGTTCTGATCATGCCGATCGCCTATGCGACGGTGCCGAGCATCACAGAGGCACGAATGAAGAATGATACGCAAAAGATAGCGCAGATCAGTGCCGGTGCGCTCAAAGCGGTAAGTTTGATCACGCTGCCGTGTGTGTTTGGACTGTTTTTGCTTTCCAGACCGGTGCTGCTCATATTGTTTGAAAAAGAAGCGGCACTCCGTGCGGCACCTTTGCTTTCACTGCTGGCTCCGGCGGTATTCTTTGTGGGCATCGTAACGGTGACGGGCTCTATGCTGCAAGGGTGCGGTAAGCCGATTGCTCCCGTCTTGTCCATGCTGTGTGGAGCTGCGGTCAAGCTGGTACTGAGCTTTGTGTTGATCCCCACGCAGGGAATCGTTGGCGCCCCTATAGGTACTCTTGTATGCTATGTGGTGATTGCAGGCGTGAATCTTGTTTTTTGTATGCGATATTGTCATTTGCAGACGCGCTTATTTACACAGTTCTGGTTGCCGCTGGCAGCTGCATTTGGCAGCGCATTGTCGGGACGTCTTGTGTATCACGGTCTGTGTTGTGCTTTATCTGTACGATTGGCAGCGATGATTTCTGTTATATGGGTGGCGGCGATCTATTTTGCACTGCTGATCATATTTCGCACTCTTGATCGGAATGAGCTGGAGGCACTTCCGATCCCAACAAAGATTAAAGAATTGATGCAAAAATGCGTTCCCACGTAGGAAAGGACTTTATAAATTGAGAAGTGCAAAAGAATTAAAGAATCTGGAAACGTATGGATACGAGGAGCTGTACGATATTGTATGGCTGCTGCGATCCGAGGACGGATGTCCTTGGGATCGCGCACAGGATCACCACAGTATTCGTAAAAATTTGATAGAAGAGGCGTATGAGGTGGCAGAGGCGCTGGACCGCGAGGATGCAGCACTTTTGCGAGAAGAGCTGGGCGATCTGATGCTGCAGGTGGTGTTGCACGCCGATATGGAGCAGCGCGCAGGGAGACCGGGTATGGAAGCGGTGTTCGACGGCATCTGCCGCAAGCTTATCTTCCGTCATCCCCATATATTCGGTGAGGATGATGCGGTTACTCCCGAAGAAGCGCTTGCAGGCTGGGAAGCACGAAAGATGCAGGAAAAGGGACAAAAGACTGTTTCCGAAGGGCTTGACCGTGTCACGCGCACACTTCCGGGACTCATGCGCGCGCAAAAGATCGTAAAAAAGGCAAAGAAGGCGAGTGCTTTGCCCGAGAATGCTTTGCAGGGCGATGATCTTGTCAGTCGCCTGTTGGCTCTTTGCGATGAAGCCAATGATGTGGGGATTGATCTGGAGGAAGCACTGTACGGAAGACTTGAGGACCTGATCTGTCAAGTGAAAGAAGAGGAAACATAATGAGAATAGATAAGTATTTAAAGGTGTCCCGCATTATCAAGCGGCGCACGGTAGCCAACGAAGCCTGCGATGCTGCCCACATTTCGGTCAACGGAAGAGTGGTTAAGGCATCGTATGATGTAAAAGAAGGGGATGTGGTTGAGATTGGTTTTGGCGGACGTACCCTTATGATTCGCGTGCTGGATGTCAAAGAACACGCGCTAAAGGCGGATGCGTCAAGCCTATATGAGGTGATCTCCCAGTCATGATTTTTCGCGCCTTTGCATAGCATATACCGATTACTGTATGCGGAGGCATTGATATGGATTACATGGAAACACCAAAGACCGAGCGCAAGCATTCTCTGACCCTTTCCGAAAGGAAAACGCTGACGCTGACCGGGATAGAGGATGTGATCAGCTTTGACGAAAACGGGATACTGCTTTTGACAAGCGAAGGTACTCTGACTGTGGACGGTACGGATATCCACATTGTGACCCTTTGCGTGGAAAGCGGCGAGCTTTCGGTGGAGGGCAGGATCTGCGGACTGTATTATGTTGACAAAACGACGAAAAAATCCGGATTCTTTGCAAGAAAGAACGAAAGATAGTGTTTGCGTATACCGAAGGCCCTTTTCCGTACCACCTCGTTCTTTTGTTTTCATTGCTGTTTGGTGTGCTTGGCGGGCTTTTCTACGAGTGCTTTCGCATGGTGCGTACTGCGTTGCAAACCGTCGATTTCCCAAAGCGAACAGCATTCGATGTGTTGGGTGTGATCCTTTTGTTTTTGCAGGATCTATTGTTCTTTTGGATGCTGAGCGTGGCGGCGGTACTGTTTTTGTTTGTATTCAATCGGGGTCAGCTGCGGCTCTCTATGCTCCTTTCCATGCTATTCGGCTTTTGGTTTTACTACTGTACTCTTGGAAAACTGTTGTGTTCGTTACACGAAGCAGTGCTTGGTTTTCTTGCGCGAACGTGGAAATGGGTTTATAATCATACCCTACGGTATCTGATCGTGCTTTTGAAGTATTTGGTCAGGATCAGTTTTGGGAAAGTATATCTGATATTGAAAAATGCCTGTAAAAGGCTTTGGTTGCGCTATCGTATATATCGTGCAGGAAAGAAGCTTTCCTTGCTGATACAGTCGGCGCAAAACGGATTTGAGAATTTTAGTGATCATGTTTCGATCGGCTGAGAGGATGTGTAGCTTTGAAAAGCGGAAGTAGTTTTTTTCTGAAAATTGCGATTGTTTTGTTTATGGTATTCAGTATCGTGATGATTGTCCAGCTCCAACAGCAGTTTGGTGAGCTGGAGGTGAAGCACGCCCAGCTGAAGCAGCAGATCGACGATTATGAGGAAAGGATCGCCGAGCTGCAGTATGAGCTGGACCGTCCGCTTGACAATGAGTATATCATCGAGATTGCGCGAAAGAAACTGAATTATCATCTGCCGGACGAGATCATTTTCGAAAATCGCAAGACCAATTGAATATGGAATATGTAATTACAGCTGCATGGAAGGGCAGAACGGTCAAGGACTATCTGTATACGGTGGTCGGCGTCAGCCGTTCTGTCCTTACGCGTTTAAAGAAAAAAGAGAATGGCATCCTGCTCAACGGTTATCATGTGACTGTGCGTGCCGTTCTTGCGGAAGGTGACGTAATTAGCCTTTCGCTTGGGGATGCAGAGGATGAGCGCAGCGAGAAGATCCTGCCAAGACAGCTGCCCCTGCACATTGTGTATGAGGATGCGGATCTCTTAGTCCTAAACAAGGAGCCGGATATGCCAACACATCCTACTCATGGGCATTATGAGGATACACTTGCCAATGCCGTTGCATATTATATGCAGGAAAGCGGTTCTGATTTTGTTTTTCGTGCGGTGAATCGACTGGATCGGGATACCAGTGGACTGGTGCTCGTTGCCAAGAGTCAGCTTTCATGTGCAAAGCTGTCCAGAAGCTTGCAGCAGCACAGCATCGACAAGAAATATTTTGCGCTGCTTTGCGGTAGCCTTAACACGGATCGCGGAGAGATCGATAGCCCGATCAGGCGTGTGTCGGACAGTATTATCACAAGAGAGTGCTGCGAAAAGGGGCAGGGGGATCCTGCCTTGACGCGCTATACGGTGCTTGCGCGTTACGATGGCTATACGTTGGTTTGCGCAACTCCGGTAACGGGGCGAACACATCAGCTGCGGGTGCATTTTGCTTCTATAGGGCATCCTATCGTGGGGGATGATCTGTATGGCAGTGCGTCACCTATGATCGGACGACAAGCCCTGCACGCAGCGTATCTGTCCTTTCCGCATCCTGCGGATGGAAAAACCGTCACCGTCTTTTGTAATCCTCCAAAGGATATGTTAAATTGGATGAAGGAGTATGATATCCATGAAATTGAAGGCTTGGATCAAGCGTAACGTACCAAAGCCGGCTTTGATTTTGTATGCCGTTGCTGTTTTTTCTCTCTGTATTCATATACTGTGTATATTGTTTACCGGATTTGCCGATTTCTTTTCGGTGCATATTGCAGGCTTTTTCCGAATGCTGCTGGCAAAGCTTTCGGGAGTATACCGTTTTTCGATTGCCGAAATACTGATCCTGTCCCTACCTTTGATTTTTGTTGGAATTATCGTGACGGTGATCAGATACAGTCGCAGCGAGGATGTGACTAAGATCAATCGCTTTTTTGCAGGAGCCTTTGCCATAGTCAGCCTGTTTTATTCTACATTTGTGTTTACCTACGGCATGGGATACCGCGGTTATACGCTGGATCATAAATTGGGGCTGGACAAGCAGTCGGTCAGCACCGATGATCTGAAGAACACAGCACTCTATCTTGCTGAGAAGGTCAACGAAACGGCAAAGGAGGTTTCTTTTGTATACGGCGGAAGCTCTGTGATGCCGTATGATTTCGAAACACTTGGCGAAAAGGTCAATCAGACCTATGCTGACTGTGCGGATATTTATCCTTTTTTGAACAATTTTTCCTCCAGAGTGAAGCCAATGCTGTTGGCAAAGGGGATGAGCTATATCCATATGCTCGGAATGTATACCTACTATACAGGAGAAGCCAATATCAATACCGAGTTTCCCGATTACGCCACTCCCTTTACGGTTGCCCATGAAATGGCGCATCAGAGAGGGATCGCAAGAGAGGATGAGGCAAACTTTATGGCGTATCTGATCTGTACTGCATCAAAGGATCCCTTTATACGTTATTCGGGATATCTGAACATGTACGAGTACACGCAGAATGCTTTGTACAGTGCCGATAAGAGCGCCTATATGCAGGTAAATGCAACACTTTGTATGCAGGCAAAATATGATATGGAAAGCTACAGGGTCTTTTTCCTGCAATACAAAGACAGCAAGGCAGCTGACGTGGCAGATACACTGAATGATGCCTTCTTGAAAGGAAACGGTCAGGATGAGGGCACAAGGAGCTACGGCTTGGTCGTGGATCTGGCTGTTGCCTATATTAAGCAAATCAATGCGTCAAATTGGGAAAAATAATCGATTTAGCTGACAATTTTTTGCAATTTGCTCTTGCAAATGCAAATATAATATGATAAAATAAATTATAAGTATAAGCAGATTACGGTTTGTTTCAGGCAGGGAGGTACAGCACGTGGAACAGCGTTCAAAGCATTGTTCGGTTGCGGCTACCAGCCAAGGAACGGTCACGAAAGAGGATGCGTGCTATCGCTTCCATCATTCTGTCAATTATAGTGTCTACGAGTATCTCGGTGTCAATCGCGAGAAGGACGGCACTTATGTATTCAGAACCTGGGCACCGGGCGCGGATTCTGTCAGCCTTTGCGGCGATTTTGCCGATTGGGTAGATGGCATTCCCATGTTACCCGTGACCGATGCGGGCGTGTTTGAGTGCCGTGTGAAGGCTCTGCAAAACAATGTCGAAGGTGCGCGATATAAGTTTAAGATCACCAAAAACGACAAGACCGTATTCAAAACCGACCCCTTGGCAAAGTACTGTGAGATTACACCGGGAAATGCCTCTGTGGTGAGAACAGCGTTTAATCATACCTTCACGGATGGCGCGTTTCTTTCTGCGCGCGACACGCGATACATCGCAACGGATGAAGAAATGTCTGTGCCGCTGAATATTTATGAGATGCATCTTGGTTCGTTCATGCGTCACGCGGATGGCGGTTATGCGACTTATACCGAGATTGCGGATCAGCTGGTGCCGTATATCCGCCAGATGGGATACACTCACGTGGAGTTTTTGCCTGTGGCGGAGCATTCCTCGCAGGACGATCTCGGATTTCTGACAACCGGCTTTTTTGCCCCAACCTCCCGTCACGGAACGCCGGACGAGTTTGCCGCTTTGGTGGATCGACTGCATGCGGCGGGGATCGGTGTGATCCTTGATTTTGCACCCGACCGCTTTGCGGTGTGTGAGCACGGACTGTCCGAATATGCGATAGCACCCGTGTATGAATGTAAGGAGTTTCCGCAAGGAACAAAGCAGGCATACTTTGATTTTTCAAGGTCTGAGGTTCGTAATTTCTTGATCTCGGGAGCGTACTACTGGATCCATCGCTTTCATGTGGATGGTTACCGTGTTTTGACAGAACGAGAGGATCCGGCAACGCTATCCTTTATGCAAGAGCTTCTTGCCGGCATCGCAAAAACACATCCCGGTATCATCATGATCACCGAGGCACCGGCTAAGAAACTGTTTGGAAAGGCGCCGAAGCTTGCCATCAAATCATATAAGGCGTGGACAAGGGATGTGCTTGACTATATAACTCTGGATCCCACAGCCCGTATGAATCACCCTGTGGAGCTGACCTTGAAGACTGAAAAGGAAAATACAAGAAAACGCTTCATATTGCCGATTGCGTACGAGGACGTTTCGGGCGGCAAGCGTTCGCTCATTGAACGCCTACAGGGATCGTATGAGCAAAAGTTTGCGCAGATGCGCACGCTGTACATGCTTCAGATGACCTATCCCGGTAAAAAACTGAATTTTATGGGCAATGAATACGGACAGTTCCGCGAATGGTGTCATGATACACAGCTGGAATGGTTCATGCTCGGCTATGATATGCACCGCAGATTGCAGAGATTTGTTTCGGATCTGAATCATGTGTATTTGACCTGCCCACCCCTCTATGAAAAGGATTTCAATTCCCAAGGATTTGAACGTATATTGACCTTAGGTGAAATGATAGCATACCGCAGATTCGGTTGCAACAATGAGGAGGCTTTGGTGCTTCTGTCCTATGCAGCAATGGATCTGTCGGACCTACTGTTACCTGTATCGGGTGAGTATGCGGCATATGAAGCTGTCATTGATACGTCGAGCGATCTGTATACCGGAAAGCGCTGCCCAAGGGATAAACGATATAAGACGGTATGTATCGACGGGGGATACTACTTGAAGGTTCCTGTACTTGCTTTGTCCGGTCTGCTGCTGGTAGCCGATCAAAGCACCCGACAACCCAGTGATTTAATAATCTAAAATATATGATCAACGGAGGAAGTTATGTTCAGCAAAAAAGAATGTGTAGCAATGCTTCTTGCCGGCGGGCAGGGCAGCCGTTTGTACGCGCTGACCGAAAAAGACGCTAAGCCGGCAGTATCCTTTGGAGGCAAGTATCGTATCATCGATTTCCCGCTCTCCAACTGTGTTAATTCCGGCATCGACACCGTGGGTGTGCTGACACAGTATCAGCCCCTGACTCTGAATGAGTACATCGGTAGCGGCCAGCCTTGGGATATGGACCGTATGTCGGGCGGTGTAACTGTTTTGCCTCCTTATCAGGGTAAAAATGGTGCTGACTGGTATAAGGGTACTGCAAACGCAATTTATCAGAACCTCAATTT
>SVRH01000046.1 GCA_015064925.1 Oscillospiraceae bacterium
CATCTACATTTACGACGGCGCATACGAAGCTCCCGTATATAATCTGAATTATTACGGCGATGGCAACGAAATGAAGTGGAATACTCCCATCATGATCCCCAACGGTGCGCCTGACAGATACGGCTCCGATACCGCAGGCTATGAGTGGGAAGTAGTTGTAAACGGCACCGCTGTTTACCGTGACATCCCCGTTCTGCAGAACTACGACTGGGGCACCTCTATCATGCTGGCTATGAAGCTGATTGAGGGCGGTTGGTTCCCCAAGACCGGTGCTGACAACAAGTATGATGTGACCCTGAACGTTTACTCCAAATCTACTCCTTCCGGTGAGCGTGTGCTGGATGCTTCCTTTGTAATGACCAACGACTATTCCTTCATGCGTGACGCAGTCAATCCTGCGTTCATTTACAGCTATGACATCGAAGCAGAAAACGGTCTGGTTTACGTTGACGTTGAAAAGGCCGAAAACTCCAAGGAAGTGACCTGCAAGGACAACAACGGCAACGATCTGACCTGCACGGTTCCGATCTTGAAGTATACTCTGAAGGCAGTTCCCGAAAATCCTCTGTGCGAATTCGACGGCTGGTATTTGGACGGCGTGAAGTATGAAGCCATCACCGATCCTACCTTCGTATTCACCGCTGAAGAAGGCGACAGCCTTGACATCGTTGCAAAGTTCAAGTACGTTGAGGTAACCGAGGATGAAGGCCTCAAGTTTGAGGGCTATCAGTACGGCGAAAAGGGCGATATCCGTTTTGTAGGCTCCGTAGATTCTCTGGGCTATGACGATATTGACCTGCTGATTACCGTCGACGAGGTTCCCGGCAAGAAGTTCAACGTTCCCGGTACTAAGGTATTCCAGACTCTGAACGGCAAGGTAAACGGCGTTTTTGCTCCCGTGATCACCACCGCAGGCTCCGGCGTGACCGGCGACGGTATCTACGTAGTGGATGCAGAATACCTCTTCGGCTATGCGATCACCGGTATTCCTTACGGCAGCTATACCTTCAATATTACTCCCGTTGCTACAAAGGATGGAAGCAACTACATCGGTGAGACCGCAGTTCTGCAGCTGACTCTGGGCAACCTGCTTGCTCAGGATGATGACTGCCAGGTGACCTTCACCGAGCAGAACAACCGTAACGAAAACCAGTCCTGGAAGTACAATGATGGCAATACTTACCTGCCTGCAGGTCAGTCTGAATTCGATTACTATTCCCAGCTGGAGCTGAACCAGGAAACCGAAAGCTACGTTGCTGCGGACCTTGGCAAGACCTGTGCCCTGGAAAACGTTACTATTTTCACCTACAACAACAACTATGAATTTGAAGTATACGGCTCCAATGATAACGCAGAATGGACCAAGCTCGGTGCAAACGTAAAGGGCGAGAACTATGCCGAAGACGGCTCTTACACCGTCGCAGTGGAAGGTGACTACCGCTACGTAAAGGTAGTTGGTATTTCCGGCTCTTACGGCTTCTTCACCTTCTATGAGATCCAGGTATTCGGTTGGCCTACCGTTTGATAATTGAGGAGGATTTAAATATGGAAAAGAAGATTTTTGAAGCTCCCGAAGCTGTTGTAACCGTGTTTGAAGAGTCCGACATTCTGACTCTGAGCCCCGGTGAATCCACTGATTTCCCCACTATTGGCTGGTAAAAATTGAATAACGAAATCGGAAGGCTTGACAACCTTCCGATTTTTGTTATAATAGGGTATATCGCATTTTGGGAGTTTGAATATGAAAGAAAAGATTACGGTCACACTGGAAGACGATGACGCACTGTTCGAAGGCGAAACACCCCCTGCCATTGTTCCGGTGGTGATCTCCTCCGGACGCTACGGCGTGGAGGCGGAATTGTATTTCAATATATATCCCGAGGTGTCGGATTTTATAAGAGAACACGCAGACGCGCTGTTTGAGGATGAGGCTCTCTTGGAATTGAATGCGCTTGTATTGCCGTACCTTTCGAATAGAGGCTATGTGCGCGAAAAGCAGGGAACGCTTCGCTGGTACCATAGCTTTGCGGCTTACGATAAGCGCAAAATCCGTACCGAGCTTGTGCAGTCCACCACAAAGAAGCTGTCGCCGCGTCATATCAAAAACGCAACGACCTTTGATCTGGATGAGCTCAGGCAGTGGAAGCTGCCCGCATTTGTGACGGTGATCGATAAAACCGTGGTTTCGATTGCCACAGTCAACCCCTACTCCGAGGGGCAGCGGATGCTGGAGATCACGGCAGAAACCGCGCCTGCCTACCGTAAAAACGGTTATGCTGCCTCTAACGTGGCAGCGCTAGCGGCGTATTTGCTGCAAAAGCGGCATACTGTGGCATATTGCTGCAGCCGCTATAACAAGGGCTCTGTGAAGATCGCTCGTAAGGTTGGTCTGTCACACGAGGGAAGATTTTATGCAATCGATGCGTATGCAAAAGAAACGATGGAAAGGGATGATGGCTGATGGCACTGGATGCGGGAATGGTGGCGGCAATTACCGCCGAGCTGTCCGCGCGTTTGACAAATGCTAAGATCGAGAAGATCTATCAGCCCGAAAAGGATCAGATCCTTTTCGTTGTACGCGCAGGAGGAGAGATTCTGAGGCTATGTGCCTCTGCTTCATCTAACAATCCAAGAGTCAATATTACTACACTCCCCAAGGAAAACCCTGCCGTGCCTCCGATGTTTTGTACACTGCTGCGCAAGCATTTGGCGGGAGGAAAGATCGTTTCTGTCAGACAGTACGGCTTCGAGCGTGCTATCGAGATCGGTTTTGAAGCAAAGGACGAAATGGGCTTTGCCATCAAACGGTATCTGATCTGCGAGCTGCTGGGTAAATTCAGCAATTTGATCTTTACCGACGAGAATTTTCGGATCCTTGGCGTAGCAAAGCCGGTGGATTTCACCACCAGCACCAAGCGTCAGGTGCTGCCGGGCATGATTTACGAGATGCCTCCTAAGCAGGACAAGCTGGATCCCATGCAGACGGATCTAAATACGTTCTTTGCTCTGTACGATGAAAGCGAAGCGGATATTCGCTGCGATAAATGGATCACGGCGAATTTTATGGGTATATCCTCTCTGGTGGCAAGGGAGATTGCTTCCCGGGCGGGTGGATCCATTGATTGCACTTTGTCGCAGATCAATCGTACGGTGCTGTGCCAATGCTTTACAGAGGTGTTTGAAAGGATCAAGCAGAGCAGCTTTGCGCCTTGTCTGATCAAAAAGGATGCAAAGGCATTCGAGTTTTGCTTTATGCCCATTGTACAGTATGGAATCGGTTGCGAGGTAGAACGTTTTGATTCTGTGTCTGAACTATTGGACGCATTTTACGCTGCCAGAGAAAATGAGGAAAGACTGCATACGCGCGCGCAGGATCTGCTGCATCTTGTAATCGGCGCGATGGCGCGCATCGACCGCAAGACGCAAGCACAGAAAAAGGAGCTGGCAGAGTGCAGGGATAAAGAGCGGTTCAAGCAATACGGTGATTTGATCACTGCCAATCTGTATGCGCTGAAACGCGGGGATACAGAGGTGTGCCTTGTAAATTATTACGACGATGCCATGCCCGAGGTCACACTTACCCTTGATAGCAGGCTGACTCCTGCTGCCAATGCGCAGAGGTATTATAAAAAATATACGAAGCTTAAGAATGCCGAGGAGGAGCTGACAAAGCAGCTTTCGATCGCAGCGGACGAGCGTAGGTATTTAGAAAGCGTTTGGGATCTGTTGCGCCGTGCAACGGGGCAGAGTGAGCTTGCGGACATTCGGGATGAATTGTCGCTTGCCGGATATGCTTCCCGTCTGAAAAAGCGCGAGATGGCTGGGAAAAAGAAGGTAGCCACCAAGCCCCTTCGCTATCGTACCTCGGGTGGGTATACTGTTTATGTGGGAAGAAACAATCTGCAAAACGACGAACTTTCCTTCAAACGGGCAGAGAAGGAGGACTACTGGTTCCACGTGCACGGTGCGCCCGGCTCCCATGCCATACTGTGCTGTGCAGGTCAGCCCGAGCCGCCTGCTGAGGACTTTACCGAGGCTGCCATGATCGCTGCCCATCACTCAAGTCTTTCGGATGGTGCGATGGTCACGGTGGATTATACCAAGGCGCGTCATTTGAAGCGCCCGCCCGGAGCGAAACCGGGGTTTGTGATCTACCACACCAATTACTCTGCCAACGTTGTACCCGACAAGGATAAAGTGGCAGCACTTTTGGAATAAAAATGAAGAGATCAAAGGATCTCTTCATTTTTATTTTGTCTGTACACCTCGAAGCCAAGAACGGTGGCTGCCGAGGCGGCGGAAAGAGCAGCGGGAAAGTCTCTTCCATATTCAATACGCACAATGGCAGATGCTTTGTCCAGCACCGAGCGAGAGATGCCGCGCTTTTCACCACCCACCACCAAAAAGATGGGGAAAGACAGATCGGTTTCATAGACGGGAACCGAATTGGGAAGATCCGCGCAGATCAAACGGTAACCAAGGGCTTTGAATGTATCAACAGCCATCTCAGAGCTTTCGCAAAGATACATTGGAATTTGCTCGGATGCCCCTGCGGAGGCACGGCAGACCACCCCTGCTGCGCTCATCCAGTTGCGTGGTGAAAGAACAACACCGTCAGCCCCTGCTGCATAAAGCGAGCGCAGGGCATATCCAAAGTTATAGGGATCCTCAATTCCCTCCAGCATGACGTAAAAACCGTTTTCCTTAATCGGAAGGTCGCCCAGCATGGGAATAGTTCTTTCGCTGCAGCGTGCGAGAATGCCGCCGTGGCTTTGTCCGATGGCAAGTGATTCGATCTCGGAACGAGATACCTCTGTTATCTGAAAGTTCAGCTCCTCTGCGCGGTGCTTCAGAAACGCGTATTCTTTGGGTGTGCGTGAAATCTTATCGCGGTCATAGAGAATCTCTTCGATACGTCTGTTGTTGAGAACCGATCCGTATGCCCCAAGCAGCGCTCGGATCGATACGATGCCCTCAAACAAATTGCTTTTTTCAAATTTATCGGCTTCTTTCATTTTGTCACTCCTGATTTTGCTGGATGCGCTCTAACAGGTAACCCTCCCGAATGCCGCCTTTTGAGACCGTTACACGCTTTGCACCGCAGGTGTCCAGCAGTGCAACGTACGCGCAAAGAGCGGGAAGCATTACATGGTATCGATCGGGGAACAGTTCTTTTAAAAGAACTTCGTCTTCTTTGCCGCAGGGTATGATTTCATGCAGCAGAGAACGAATGCGCTCTGCGTCAAAGACCGAAGCGGCATCGCTTTGTCGGATCAAGTCCTTGTACAGCATTAGCTTGCAGACCGCCTTAGCTGAGCCACCGACCATGTATAATACCTCGCTACGGATACTGTCGCTGTGAGGGAAAAAAACGTCCTTTGCATGGCGATAGATGGCATCTGCTTCTTTTTTTGTGGGAAATACGTCGGACACAAACTCGTTTTTCAGCGACAGCGCACCAAAGGGACAGCTGACAGGAAAGATGGATACATCAGAACAAAATCGATTCAGCTCGGTACTGCCGCCGCCCATGTCCATCATAAGCCCGATGCTTTCATGAGGGGTGACGTGCAGCATCCCCGATAGGCTTAGGGAAGATTCACGTTGTCCCGAGATCAGATCAATCACGATGCCGGTGCGTGCTTTTACTTTCTGAATTACACTAAGCGGATCGCTGACACGCCGAAGGCTTGCCGTGGCAAATACATACATGGGAACACCCTCTTCATTTGCATCCTTTTGGTAGGATATGAGGATTCGACACAGCGTTTCTATACCTTCATCGGTCATGGTTCCGTTTTGAATGTAGCGTATGATGCCGGCAGCGATCGAGCGATGCCCGATGCTCTCCGAAGCTTTTTCGTTAAAAATATCGTACTTGATTGTGTTGGACCCAATGTCCACGATCATTGCCTTCATAATATGTCCTCATCTTTCTTCTACATAGTATAACACAGCTTTTTTGGTTTCGCAATAGCAAATTTGGACGAAAAAAAGGAATAGGACATCTTCTGTGTACATAGGATGAGGAAGAAATGGGGGATTGAATGTTTACATCGATTTTAACAATGATCTTTAGCGTGTTTTTTGCTTTTTTGAAGGTAAACGACGGCAATTCTTTTCCGCCGCCGTTACCTGCAAGCAAGGAAAAGGAATATTTCATACTTGCCAAAAAGGGAGATATGAAGGCCAGAGAACTGCTGATCGAGCATAATCTTCGGCTTGTAGCACATATCGTCAAAAAATATTACGGCTCAGGACCAAATCAAGAGGATCTGATTTCCATCGGTACCATCGGGTTGATCAAAGCCATTGACTCTTTTGATCCGGAAAATGGAGCGCGCTTTGCCACCTATGCGGGAAAATGCTTACAGAATGAGATACTTATGCATTTCAGAGCGCAGAAGAAATGCTCCCAGGAGGTATCAATAAACGAAACCATCGACGTAGATAAGGATGGAAACCCACTGACGTACATGGATATTGTGGCAGTGGATGATACCATTGCAGAGGATATTTACACAAAGATCAGTTCAGGCATGGCGCTTCGCTACATACAAAATGCTTTGGAGCCGAGAGAGAGGCAGATCATCGTTCTGCGTTACGGCCTTGGAAATCGCCCTGCCATTACCCAGCGTGAGATTGCTACACAGCTTGGTATTTCGCGCAGCTACGTATCCCGTCTTGAAAAATCAGCTCTGCAAAAGATCAGACGGTACCTCACAGAAAACGGAGGGTGACATAAAACTGCTTTCTTTCACGTATAATGAAACAAATTACATACGGGGGAATCTTGGATGGATTATAATATGATGAAAAATTTTAGAGACCGTGAAAACGATCAATTCTGTGCTGCCATGATGGTGGATGAAACCGACGTAACAAAGGAATTGTCGGACGATTTCATACTGCCAGACTATCTTCCGGACGTAAAAAGGGTGGTTTGGGTACAGGCTTGCCCCAGACTCGGAAATCGCTTTTTGGGCAGCGGCATTCTGGAGTATGAGGGGGCTGTTGCGTATAAAGTACTGTATATTGCAGAGGATAACAGGGTAAGATGCGCAGCATTTCTATCCGATTTTAAAAATAAGATCGAAAGCGAAGAACTGGGGGAGGACTGTGTAGACGTTCTCATGCCGGTTGCCAAGGCTGTGATTTGCCGTATGCAAAACCCAAGAAAGCTGAATATTCGTTGCAAGGCGGGAATTGAAGGCGCGATCTGGCGCAGGGTATCCTTTGTGCCGGAGCTGTACGGTGCGCGTAGTGGTGAGGAAAAGGGGATTGAAACCAAAGAGGAATGTCTTGACGCATTGAACGTCACAAGTCGCAGAGAGTCGGGGCTAGTGTATTCGGAGGATATTACCCTTGAATCCTCCATGCCCGCCATTGGCGAGGTGATCTGCAGCTCTGCGGATATTTACGTGGACGAATGCAGACCCGCAGGAAATGAACTGCTGCTGCGCGGTGTGTGCGAAGTAGAGCTACTGTATTCGTTTTTGATGGATGAGAAAGAGGACTACGTTCTTTTGCGGCGAACACTGCCGTATTCACAGTCGCTTGAAGCGGATACCTTAAAAGAGGGATGTAACTGCCGTGTGAAGGTGCTGCCTGAGGGAGTAACCGTCAATGTCAGGGAGGATGAATTTGGCAAGCGGCGTATGATCGAGCTGGACATCAATTACAGTCTGGATATGGAGGTGCTGCATCCCAAAAAGCTTTTCTATTGCAGAGATTGCTATTCGGTGGACAGAGAATGTCAGAGCACGTCGGAACAGAAACAGATTTGGCGGATGGCAGACAGCGCGAGACCCTCATTTTCAGTCAATGAAAACCGATTGCTTTCGCAGATCGAAGCATCTGAACTGATAGAGGTCAAGGCGTGCAACGTAAGTCCATACCTTGCGTTAGAGCAGGAACGCGGTAAGAAAGATCGCCCGATCTTCAGCGGAATGGCAAAGGTCACAGTACTCGGTATCAAAGAAGACGGCATGTATTGCTGCACTGTGTTCGACGTGCCTCTTCGCCTTGAGGGGGAGCGTTCGCTGGCTGCGCAGAAGGTCAGAATACTCATGGATTGCCGTGCTGCAGGGGTGCGCTGCCGCAGTGACGGTGAAAAGCTGTATGTGGATTTTGAAGTGATCAGCAATATGGTACTGATGGCATGCGAAGAGGCAAACAGTGTGCAGGTGATCCGTATGCTCCCTGACAAAGGCAGAGAGCAGGAAAAGGGAGCAGTCGCCACACTGTATTTCCCGGATAGAGGTGAAAGCATGTTTGATATTGCGAAAAAATACCGAGTTTCCCGTGTTTCTCTCATGGAAAGAAACGGCATGGAGAAGGAAGAGCAGATGGACGGCAGGGCTCTTTTGATTCCCAAAAAACGGTAAAAACAAATCTAAATATTACATCGCATAGATAGGATCGCATCGGAGCAAAATGGTTGTTGTACGAAGCGGATGCAGTGTGACAGTATGAAGCGGCATCACGTGACGTACAAAAAAGCTATGAGGTAGAAATCATGAAGCAAACGATGCAGAAAGAACGCGGCACGGTCAAAGTCATTTGGCTTATGGTGATGCTTCTTACGCTGGTAGCGGGACTCATCCTGTTATCTGCACCGACAGGAGATGGAAAGACCGCGCAGTGTGCGTCTTTTGCTCTCCCGATTTCGGGTGCAGAGCAAACAGATCTGCCTTCTGATTATGACTCTTTACGGCTTTCCGTGGGAGGAATGCCCTTTGGTGTACGGTTTTTCACAAGAGGTGTTCTGGTGGTTGGTGTTGCGGATGTTGTGACGGAGGAAGGCACCGTATGTCCTGCTAAGAAGGCAGGGATCGACCGCAAGGATATATTGACAAAAATCGATGGAAAAGAGATCAACACAGCAGAGGAAGTCACAGCCGTTGTGGAAAAGAGCAGGGGGAAGGAATTGACCTTTACTCTTGAACGCGATGGTAAGGAAATGGAAATCAAGCTCACTCCCGTAGCATCAAAGCCGGACGGGATCTACAGAGCAGGGCTTTGGATCAGAGACAGTACGGCAGGGATCGGCACCGTGACGATGATGGATCCCCAAAGCGGCAGGTTTTGGGGACTGGGACACGGAATTTGCGATGTAGAAACAGGCGAGCTGTTGCCTCTTCTTCGCGCGAGCGTATCGGGTGTCACCGTTTCCGGCATCACAAAAGGCAGAAGCGGTGCACCGGGTGAGCTGAAGGGCTATTTTGGCAAGGCTGCCTCGGGGGAGCTTTGGTGTAACTCTGAAGCCGGGGTTAGCGGTATATTAAAAGAAATGACTATTGATTCTCCCGAGCATTCGTTACCACTTGCCCGCAAGGAAGAGGTCAAGCAGGGCACTGCCTATATCTACTGCACACTGGATGACAATGTGATCGGAAGGTATGAGATCAGTATTGAAAAGATCCGCACGTCCGATCAAAGCTGCAAGAACTTTACGATCCGTATCACAGACCCTGCTCTGATAGATAGGACCGGAGGAATTGTGCAGGGTATGAGCGGAAGTCCCATTATTCAAGGTGGCAAAATCATTGGCGCCGTGACGCATGTTTTGGTGGCGGATCCCACAGCAGGCTATGGGATCTTTGCTGAAAACATGATCGCAAACTGCCATAAACAATAAAGGAAAAGTCCTTGTTCCTTTGGAATAAGGACTTTTCTGATTGAAAAAAAGAGAAAGATGTGGTATAATGAGGAAAAACTGATGGGGTACAAACATGATAGAACAGCTACTTAAAAGTATTTTGGACGGGGACAGAGCGCCCATCGTGGTGTGCGATCTGCAGTCAACGGTGGTGTATATGAATGCGTCTGCCATTTTGCGTTACAAAAGAGATCTCACGGGGCAGAACTTGAAAGACTGTCATCCGGCCGAGGCCTGTGAAAAGATTGATCGGGTGCTGAATTGGTTTTCCCAAAGCCATAATAACAATATCGTGTACACCTACCGAAACGATACCGAAAACAAGGACGTATACATGGTGGCACTGCGTGATGAAAACGGTGCTCTCATCGGTTACTATGAAAAGCACGAATACAGAAACAGAGAAACCGCAAAGCTTTACGATATTTGAAAAGGGGGTAGTGTAGATGAAAATAACAGTTGAATGCTTGTTGCTGATACTTTTCATGCTTGGTTTTGCCGCCTGCGGGGGCAAGGAGGAGGGACTCAGCTACGAGCAGATTTCCGCTAAAGAAGCCAAAGAAATAATGGACACCGAAAAGGATTATATCATCATCGATGCGCGTACCGAAGAGGAGTATGCGGCAGGACATATTGAAGGAGCGATCCTGATTCCCGAATACGAGATCGCACGTCGTGCCGAAAACGAGCTGCCCGACAAGGACGCACTGATCCTTGTATACTGCCGCAGCGGCAGACGAAGCAAGATCGCCTCAGAGGAGCTTGTAAAGCTCGGTTACACCAACGTCAAGGAATTCGGCGGCATCATCGATTGGCCGTATGAGATCGTACGGTAAACGGAAAGGAAGCAGCCTAAAATGAATGTGAAAACACAAAACCGTCCTCATATCATTTGCCATATGGTGACCTCACTTGACGGAAAGGTGACGGGGGATTTCTTATCGTGTCCCGAATGCGTGCGAGCAAGCGAGATCTATTACCGCATCCACCGCGCACAAGCAGCCGACGGATTTATTTGCGGACGGGTTACTATGGAGGGCAGCTTCACCGGTGGCTATTATCCCAATCTTAGCGGATATACGCCCGTAGAAGAGAGGAATGATTATATTCCCGAGGGTCTTTCCGGCTTTTTTGCGATCGCCTTTGATACGCACGGAAAACTTGGCTGGCAATCGAGCAGGATCGTCGATCCCGACGGAGATCCCGGCTATGACGGCGCGCGTATCATCGAGGTGCTGTCGGAGGACGTGGACGGACGGTATCTTCGCTATCTAAGGGAAAAGGAGATCCCATACCTGTTTGCGGGAAAGGACTCCATTGACGTAATGCTCGCCCTTGGCAAGCTGAAGAGCATTATCGGGTGCGGTCGGCTGCTGCTGGAGGGCGGCAGCGTTCTGAACGGTGCCTTCGAAAGAGCGGGTGCAGTGGACGAGCTCAGTCTTGTGGTAGCCCCCGTCATCGCTCAAAAGGATGCCAAGCCCCTCTTCATGGATGCGGATATTGCGAGCTTTACACTTGTGAAAGAGGAATGCGAGAACGGAAACCTGATTTTGCATTATAGGAGATAATGATGATGAAAGACAAATGCATTATCTGAGGAGCAGCGCTTATATATTCAGAAAATGACAAGCTGATGGAATGTGCCATTTGTCACAAAAAAGAAAGCAGTAAGACAGCTTGCGAAAACGGTCACTACGTATGCAACGAATGCCATACAAGTGGCATGGACAGCATTGTCGGCGTGTGACTTGTCGAAAAGGAATGGCAGCTTTCGAACTATATGACGGCGGGAGCTTTGGGTACGATCGCCTCCTTCGGCGGTCCCCGTTGTTGTAAGCGTGATTCCTACCTTCCCATCATCAAGGCAGTGGAGTTTGCAAAGGTATATCTCGGAGTGGAAATGGAACTCGGCGAGATCAAGTGTACCCACTTGTCACAAAACAACCAGTGTATCGGTAAGAGGTGTCCGTTCAGATGAAAAAGAAGATAGCGTTTCTTTGCGTACATAATTCCTGCCGCAGTCAGATGGCAGAGGCGCTGGGCAAGCATCTGCGCGGAGATGAATTTGATTTTTATTCGGCGGGCAGTGAAACGAAACCGCAGATCAATCGGGATGCGGTGCGGCTGATGAAGGTGCTTTACGGCATCGATATGGAGAAAACGCAGTACAGTAAAACCTTTGACAAGATCCCCACACCCGATATTGTGATCTCCATGGGCCGTGACGTGGGCTGTCCTTTTATCGGCAGAGAATTTGATGATAACTGGGGACTTCCCGATCCTACGGGAAAAAGCGACGCTGCGTTTATAGCAGTCATTCGGGAAATTGAAAGACGGGTTCTGGCACTATAAGATAGCGGATTTAATATTGTGATATTTATGATGGCGTGCGAGGAAGGTATATGAAACTGACGAGAATCGAAATTGAAAACTATAAATCTATTGCCGCACCGGTTTCGGTCAATTTTCAAGAGGGGATGCCAACCGTACTGATCGGAAAAAACGGAAGCGGTAAGAGTAACATTCTTGAAGCCCTTGAGCACATCGCTGCCATAAACGCCAATCATCCCGGAAGATATATCGCAGGCGGACTTCGCTTTAAAGTGCATATTTGTTTGGACGAGGATGAATTTGCAAAACTGTTTCCATGTGAAGAATATTCGGAAGAAAAGGCAAGCTTTACCGCTTGCTCTTCTGCAAAAGAAAATTTGCAGATCGACACGATCGAATCCAAGTCCATTGTTCCGCTTCTCAAAAAAGAGTTGGTAGATATCAGAGCGGTTGCCGATGAGCTTATAACAGCAATAGATGATTATGAAAGGACATTACAGAAAATTGCCTGTGATGATTGGAAAGCACTTTCATTGCGTGGATTCGAATTGGTTGATGGCAAAGGCAACACCACTAATTACGAGACTTTGAAATTCAGAGCAAGTTTTTTCGTTGACCAAGTAAACCGAATGGTTAAGTTATATGCTGACGGAATAAAATCTAATAATAGCTTTATCTTTTCAAATTACCATTATGGCATAGGAACTCTATATCCTCCTCACACAGAGCTTGTTCCGTTTAAGTTAAGATATAAGAAGCCGGAACTTGCCCCCTTTGAACAAAAATTCATTACGATCAATGAAACGGCAATAAAGCGTGAGATCACGAAGATCAACAAAAAGACGGAAGCTGCCCGTCAGAAGATCGATGAGCTTATCTCCAAGCTGAAAGCACAGTCCGAAAGACTGATGGATACAGAAACTTGTGGTGCAATCACTGAATTTTTGAGAAAGGTTCGTCATATATTCGGAGACAATTGCGGATATCTTTTGAATGAAAGTAATCAAGTGCTTTTCAAGGATCTGCGAAGAGAAAATGATAATCGCTATTATGATCCTTTGCGGATTGTTTTTGAGGCGTACGCCAAAGCAAATAACAAGTCGGAACTTCTTAACGACAAAGAGCTCAAGTTAAGTGACAAGGAGTGCAAGTCGTTTGAAGCATGGCTTAACAGCAACCGACCTGAATTTGATGATGGAATGTATAAAAGCATCACGGTATCACTTGGTGAAAAAAGCAAACCCGTGATCAATCTTGCCGAAAACAACGGACAGATCGTTTCGCTTGATCAAACGAGTGCGGGCAGACGGTGGTATTTTACATACTACTTTGTAAAGTGCACACTTTCCGAGGGCGATACCTTTATTATCGATGAGCCGGCTTCCATGCTTCATCCGAGCGCACAAAAGGAGATTTTAAAAGACCTTTTGGAACTTTCCCGAAAAGGCATCCGTGTTATCTATTCCACCCACAGCCCCTATCTCATTCCGCAAGAATGGAATTGCGTAGGATTTGTGAGTATGGAGGATGGAACTAGAATTGCGAAATTTGATTTTAATTCGGAAGCGTTTAAACAATTTAACGCTTATTCCTCAATAGATGTTTTCGCATATCAGGAGATTGTTGAGTATTTCAATAAATCTAAATTCAAAGATATGATAACAAAAAATATCTGTAGTAAATTAGTAAAGAATTATTCTACTAACAGCGCAATAGCCAATGCATTAAATGTGGAGGAAAGAACCATTTATTATTGGCAAAACGGTGAAAAGAACATCGGTGTTAACAACATTATCAAAGCGTCGGTTCTGTTGAGTGTTGATGCAATGACTTTGATAAAACAATCAGAAAACTGATAATGAACCGAGTTCAGTATACGTTTATAAAGGGAAGTGGTATTATTTGAGTATCTTAAGAAAGGAGGTACTCAAAATGTCAAAGTACCGAACAATTGATGTGTGGAATGAAATTTACGGATCTAAGGAAACCGTTTACGATTATGCGGGAAGACTGATGAAAAAGTCAGCCTGCGGCAATCCGAACAGTGCCTATCATCCGACCATCGACCACATTCGTCCGCTGTCTGCCGGCGGAAGCGACGTTCTCGGCAATATTGTAATTTGCCATCGTGATACCAACGAAGAGAAAGCAGACAACTTTCCTCACTGGAAGGTGAATGGCAAACGCTTTCACGCCATACGTGTGCGAGAAACAAGAACGGATTATGAAATTATAAAAGATTAAGGAGAATAACATGGGATGGTTCAACAGACAAGCACCAATTGACGAGAATGCAGAAAGGGAACGTCTTTCGCAGCTAAGCGAAAAGGAGCTGTTGATCGAGCTTGTATTGCAGCTTGAAAAAATAAACCGAAAGTGCGATGATATCGGCAGAAAAATCGTCGTTTATAGCAACTGAAAAAAAGCCGCTGAGGATTTCCTCAGCGGCTTTTACATAGCAACTGCGCGTTGCTTGCAATGCGCGGGAAGGTATGCTATACTATAAAAAAGTGTAAAAGGCGGTGAACGTATGGAAACAAAGGACATCATTCGTGATCTCAGAACGAAAAAAGGACTCTCCCAGGAGGAGCTTGCCGAAAAGGTATTCGTCACCCGTCAGGCGGTTTCCCGCTGGGAAAACGGTGAAACAATCCCCAATACCGAAACGCTCAAGCTGCTCTCAAGGGAGCTTGGCGTATCGATCAATACGCTTCTCGGCTCGCCGCGTCAGCTGATCTGCCAGTGCTGCGGAATGCCGTTGGAGGATTGCAGCATCAGCAAAGAGAAGGACGGGATCTTCAACGAAGACTATTGCAAGTGGTGCTATGCCGACGGTGAGTATATGTATCACGACATGGACGATCTGATCGAGGTCTGCGTAAAGAATATGGCAAGCGAAGCGTTTCCCTCGGAGCAGGCGCGCGCGTATATGAAAGAAATGCTCCCCAAGCTCGACTATTGGAAGAAATATAAAAATCTTGACGATGGTG
>SVRH01000047.1 GCA_015064925.1 Oscillospiraceae bacterium
TCGTTGGCAAAGGCAAATGCCTGCTTTTCAAAGTAGCCGGTGAACAGAACGTCGCTGCGAACGTCCAGCTTTACCCAGGTCTCGCCGTCATTGGAGCCGTAGAAGGTCCATGCCTTGGGGTTACGGGATTCGTGGTCGTTGGCGGAGGTCACGGTATATCCCTTGATCACCATGGCTTCGGTGAGCGCAAAGGTCACCCACATGGACTTGCCCTTGTAGCAGACCTTGGTGTTTTCGTTGCCGTCGAACACATTGAGAACGCCCTCGCCGCCGTCAAGGGGCGCATCGCTCTTCACGGTGGACTTATCCACGGTGGGCGCGGGCTCCTTATCCTCGGGAATTTCTATTTCACGGGCGGTGACGTACAGCTCCCATTCGGAGAACTGCAGAACGTCCATGCCCAGATCGTCCTTTCCGTGATTGGAAAGCACGTCCAGCTTATAGTAGCTGTATTCGACGTCGTTCGGGAAGGTGAACGCATAGTAGGTATTACGGTCTTTAAACTCCACTTCGGTGCGTTTATCCAGCTGAACCCAGTCCTTGCCGTCGTTGGAGCCGTACAGCACCCAGCTCTCGGGGTCTCTCTGAGGACGGTTTTCGTCCACAGAGGCGATCTTGTACATATTCACAGCTGCGGGGGAGGCCAGCTTTACCGATACCCACAGATTGGTGGAGACCACGCAAAGCTTGGTGCCCGTATCACCGTCAAACAGCATCAGATTACCTTCGCCACCGTCGTTGGGGGCGGAGCCTGTAACTGCGGAGGTATCGAGGTCAAGCAGGGTGTCCAGACCGTCGTCCACGGGCTTGTCATCCTCTTCGCCGCCTGCCTGCACGAACTGCCACTCGGAAATGGCAACGATATTACGGCTGGTGCCGTCCTTGCCGCCGTTGGCGGTGATGTCCAGCTTGTAGTGATCGTATGCCACCGTGTTTGACACCTCAAAGGTGTGCAGCTTGGCATTGCCGTCCAGCGCCATATCCGACCGACTGTCGATCTCTGTCCAGTCGCTGCCGTTGGTGGAGCCATACAGCACCCAGCTCTTGGGAGAACGCTGGGGATGGGTGGTATTATCGTCTGCGGTGCCGAGCTTATAGCCGGTGATCACAATAGGTGCGGAAAGCTGCACCGAGATCCAGCCGGTGGGATCGGCAGAAATGAACTTGGTTTCGGTGCTGCCGTCAAACATGGCGTCCTTGTTCTGGCTGGCGCTGTAGCCGAGCTCCTCCATACCCTTGATGGTTTCGGTCAGCACGCGAATGCCGCCGGTCTCGGTCTTGCCATCGCCCTCGTCGGCGGCATCCGAGAACAGATGCAGCGTGGAGAACTGGGTCAGAGAGGCGCCCTTGTTGGCGGTCACCTCAAACTTGTACCAAGTGTACTTGGCATTGTTTTCAAAGCCAAAGGTCTTGGTGTCCTGACGCTTGCCGAAGGTGACGCTGCTGCGGGAATCCAGCGCAGTCCATTCCTTGCCGTCGTCAGAGCCGTAAAGCGTCCATGCAGAGGGATCTCTGCCGGGCTCGTCGTTGGCACTTGCCACCTTGTACGACTTGACAACAGCCGCATTCTCCAGCGCAAACTGCACGTAGATCCTGGAGCCGCTGCTCAGATACTTGGTGGAAGTCTTTTCGTCAAACAGATTGTACTTGCATTCGCTGCCCAGATAGTCGGCGGAGCCGGCAACCGTTTCGTAACGAATGGCAAGGCCTTCACCCTGACTCAAATAGTCGGTGTTGACGACGTTTGACAGCTTATCGCCGTCCAGAGTGGATTCGAGAAGGTTTCCGTTTTCATCCGCTTCAAATGAAGTGGAAAACAGGACCTTATCCTTGATCGCATCCTTGGCATCCTTGGCGCTCGCACCGCCAAGGGTCTCTGCAAAGACCGTGCCGTTACCCATGAGCATGACCGCAGTCAGAAGCAGGGCGCAAAGACGCTTTGTCCATGTGTGTTTCATAAGTTCCTCCTTATATGTTTTCAGGCTTTGTTACAAGAGCCAAAAATTCGCATTTTTTGTTCGGTGGCAGTCTGCACCGCGTCACGAATCGACTGCACAAGGTCGGTCATTCCCATTCCCTCTTTGTAATTGTCATGGGCAGCCTTTGCCGCCGCACAGTTGATGTCGGTAAAGATGTTCACCTTGGCAATGCCGTACTCGATGGTCTTTTTAAAATCCTCCTCGGAAAGGCCGGAGCCTCCGTGCAGCACCAGCGGAACGTCCACTGCCGCTCTGATCTGCTTTAATCTTTCAAAATCCAGGCAGGGCTTGCTCTTGTAAGCACCGTGAGCAGTACCGATGGCAACCGCCAAGGCATCCACGCCCGTCTGCTCTGCAAAGTACTTTGCCTCTGCGGGATCGGTCAGGGCGTCCGCCGCACCGTCGGTACCCGCATTTCCCACGTGTCCGATCTCGGCTTCCACCGAAACACCCTTGCTGTGGGCGTATTTTGTCATTTCGCGCAGCGCCTTGATGTTTTCTTCAAAGCTCTTGTCCGAGCAGTCGTACATCACCGAAGAAAAGCCGAGATCAATTGCCTTGTACACGGTCTCTTCCTTCAGGCCGTGGTCGAAATGCAATACCACCGGAACGCTCGCACGCTCCGCCATCGGACGAAGCAGCCAGGAAAGCTCCTCCAGTCCGCCAAAGGGCAGAAGGATCTCGGCGGTACCGATGATCACGGGGGACTTCATATGCTCCGCCGCTGCCAGCACGCCGTTTGCCATTTCCATATCGATGGTATTGAACAGACCAACAGCATATTTTTCTTTTTGCGCTTTTTTCAAAACGTCATTTAATGTTACAAGCATCGCTTAGTCCTCCTCGATCTCAGGCAGTCTCTTAATACGGGGATCGCTGAAAATATCGGTGGCATCGTCGCTGTGGGTGCTGAATTCCGACACCACAGCCCCCTCGTCCCCTGCTGCAAACCAGTGCTTGGTGCCGGGATAGATGGTAAACTGCTCTCCCGGGGTCAGCACCGTTTCATGGAATACGGTATAGACGCCCTCGGGCGGTGTTACGGAAGGATCGCCGTCTGCTTCCCCGTCGGTATAGAGATATACCTTGCCGTAACGGCAGCGGAAGGTCTCCTGCTTGCCCTGTTGACTGCCCACCGTCACGTGCATATGCTCAGGGCAGGTCTGATGGGGCAGCAGCACCATTTCCTTGGCGCAGTAGTGATCGCAGTTGATGTACACCACCAGCTCAAGACCTGTGGTTTCCACGTCCTCAAGCCCAAAATCCGCCACCTCTAAATTCTTTTTTTCCTCATCGGTCAGCGCAATGCCCGCCTTTTCATAGTAGGCAAGCGCTTTTGCCGCCATCTTGTCATAGATCTCTCTCTTCATATTGTTACCCCATGTTCCTTGATGAATGTAAGTGTCTGCTCCAGACTCACAATGCCTGCGGAAGCGCCTCTTTGCAAAATACAACAGCCGCTCACGCCATGGGCAAAGATCGCCGATTTTTCGTAGTCCCAACCCAGAGAAAGCCCCGCCAAAAATCCCGCGCAGAAGGCATCACCGGCGCCGGTGGTATCCAGTGGTTTCACTCCCGAAATCGCGGGAATGAGGTATCGCTTATCCTTTTGAGGGCAAACCAAAGCTCCTCGCTTACCCAGCTTGATGACAACGCTGCCGCATCCAAGTGCAAACAGTCTGTCCGCCATTTTGTGGGGATCGCTCTCCCCTGTCAGCTGCTCCGCCTCTGCCTTGCTTGGCATAAACAGATCCAAATGCGGCAGGACCGCCCTGATCTTGTCAAGCCAAATTCCATCGGGATCCCACGCAGTATCCATGGCGGTGAACTTGCCCGCCTTCCGCTGCTGTTCCATGAAGGAAGCACAGGACGCTCCGTCAAAGGCAGGCAGAAGCATTGCGCCCGCCACGAAGATCATGTCGTACTCCGAAAGAATCACTTGATCCATGGCATCCGCCGTGAAGTAGGCGGTAGAACCCGGATTGTATAAAAAGGTGCGCTCTCCCGAGGAGCCGACCAGCACCACCGACACGGTGGTGGGTGCCGCAGCAGTGCGCGCAATTCCGCGCACGTCCACACCCTGCGCCGAAAGGCGCTCGGTCAGAATATCGCCAAAGGAGTCCTCTCCAAACATACAAAAAGCTCCGGCAGGAAATCCGAGCTTGCCCAGATCCATTGCCACGTTCACTGCACATCCGCCCGGATGCAGTGAAGTGCTTTCCACCGCATACAGCGTTCCCGCAGGGGGCATTGCATCCACCGGCGCCACCATCACGTCCATGGTGGCACTGCCGATACAGGCTATTTTTTTCATGAAATTCCCCTCTTTTCATTTGTAAACTCACTTTACTATTATAGCATAGCAGATTTTCATCTATCTGTCAATTGACAAATACTACAAACTTCAGCCCTTTCTTTTGTACACCCATACCAAAAGAAAGGCTAAATCTAAAATGTACTTGAAAAATGTCAAAAAAAATGCTATAATAAACCATAAACGTTTGCGGAGGAAACCGACAATGGCGGAGCGCAAGGGACTTAACAATACACATCTGAAATATCGCAATCGCGGCATCGCTCTGCAGCTGATCGCCACGAGTCCCCTTTCCCGTGCGGAGATCACGAAGAAGATGGGACTGACTAAAATGGCGATCACAAACATCGTCTCAGAGATGATTGAGGAGGGCTACATCGTCGAGACCGAGATCGAGGAAAAGACCTCGGTGGGACGCAATCCCGTCCTTTTGGACATCGCCTCCACCGCTCCCGTAGCAGCCGGTGTTTACATCTCCCGTAACAAGGTAGGCGTGCTGTTGTCGGACATCAAGCTGCGACCTCTGTACATGGACAAAAAGGAGCTGGAGTCTGAGGACGCCGATAGTCTTGGCGAAAAGATCTTCACGCTGCTGGACAACGCCTTCGCCTTTTTCCGCAAGCACCATCCCGGAAACCGCATCCTTGCCATTGGCGTGTCCTCCATTGGACCGCTTGATCCCGAAACCGGTGCAATCCTCAACCCCACCGACTTTTTCGGCATTTCCAATTATCCCATCGCCGATCTTTTAAAAAATCGCTATCACCTGCCCGTTGCGGTCTGCAATGACATGGATGCCTCCGCCATTGCGGAAAAGCACTATGGCGTCGGCAAAGCGTACGACTCGTTTTTGTATCTCGGTATCACCAACGGTATCGGATCGGGCATCGTCGTCGACCGTCGACTGTATCACAGCGGAGGCATTTCGGGCGGCGAGATCGGACATATGTCCATCCATTTCGACGGACCGCTTTGCAGCTGCGGCAACAAGGGTTGCCTTGAGACCTACGCCACCATGCCCGTGATCCTGCAAAAAATGAAGGAAGCTGCAGGCGGACGCACCGTCTCTCCCTTCGATTTTGCCGCATTGTCCGCGGAGCCTGCCTGCGACGCCATTCTGACCGACATGGCAAACAAGCTCTCCGTGGCTCTGATCAATGCGGTCAACCTGCTGGACTCCCACTGCATCATCATCGGTCACGAGGGAGCCTTCATTCCCCTGCCCTACTTAAAGCAAATGGAAGACACCATCAACCGCCGCGTGCTGGGTGCCGGCTACCGCTCTGTTCCGGTGATCCACTCTCATTTCAACAACCGCGCCCCTCTGGTGGGAAGCGCCGCGCTGATCTTCGACGGACTCTTCAGCGGCCACTATTTTGAAGAATAAAAAAACAGACTTGCGATGCAAGTCTGTTTTTACGTTTATTTTTTTAACTCTTCAACCGTCATTCTGGCTTCTCGTTCGGTAAAGTATACCCAGTAACGTTGGTCTTTCAAATCCAGTCTGCCGACAACCGTATCACCGCCGCCGATCACTCCCACCGAAAAGCCCGCTTTGATCAGTGTTTCCTTGATCTCATCCGAACCGCTTTGGCGGGTCAGTCCAAAGAGCGTTACCGTAGGATCGCTGATATTGATCTTAACGATACGCCCATTCTCCACAGTGTAATACACGTGGTGTTCCGGCAAGATACTAAAGCCATACTCATCTTTTTGCAAAGAATACTGCGAACCGAGCACAACGATCGTGGACTTGGTCTGCATATGCGGAACCTTTTGGTACTTGAAAAAGTCGACCTCTGCCACGTTTTGTCCGATCCAGAATTCAAGCGTTGTGTCAATCGGCGGGAAATTACCGTACTCGGAATCCTCCTCACCGCTCGCATAGTCATGCAGCACGCAGACCTTGAATCGATCCCTTCCAAACAGATACAGATACTCGCCGTCAAAAAAGGCTCTGATGCTCCCAACGTCACGTCTGCCAAACACAGTGTCCAGGATCACGTTCAGCTCTTCACCATCAAACTCCAGCAGAATGTACTTTTCGCCGCTTCCAAAACCGATACGGTTTCGTTCACGGTCAATAAATACCGACTTATAGTCGGAGGGGAATGCGCCCTCAAACACCCGACTGCACACCGGTTCGACCGAGGTCTCGGTTTCTTTGTATACCTCAACCTTTCCGTTTCGATCCTCATCATAGCCGATGCCGATCAAATAGCCGTTGCCAAATTGCACAAGCGAATGGGAATATCCGGGAATTTCCGCTGTGTGTTTGTAAGTGATATTGGAAAGATCGGAAAGATCAAAGAAAAACACGGGGTCCAGTATTACTAGTTCTTCAATAATGGCAGTGCAAACGTACGCGTAATCTCCGTCAAAGCGCACCGACTGCACCGCTTCACCCTCAGGCACAAAGCCAAGCACACTTGCCTTGATCGTCCAATCATCAAGAGAAATGCAATAAAGACCTTCGCCTGTCACCAAACGAAGAATGCCTTCGTGCTCATCCATCGAATACTGATTCAAGATCCGACCCTTAACCTCTGCGGTGCCGAGCAGGGTCATTTCGCCATCCCCTCTGTAACGAAGGCCGCTGATCAAGGTTTTTTGGCTCTGCACACACTGCAGGTATACGGTATCGTCGGTAAAATACATTTCATCGGAATAGGAAAGCATCGCTGCCGAATCATTTACGGTCAGACTATCTATATCAATGTTCCAAAATACGCGGTATGTGGAACTGCGAACGGAATCGGGATAATAAACATCCTCAGGCGCCACAAATTCCGTCCCTTTTTCGGTCGTGCAACCAGGGATATACTGAGACAGATCGGAAAAGTTTGCATTTTTACGTGCATAGAAGGTTGTAGCCACGATCAACTCATTTCCGACCAAGCGCGTCTCTGTTAAGTTTCCCTTCGTGAACCATTTACCTTTTTGTGTGATATTCGCCACGTCCGACACGTCATACGTGTACACCTGCGTATAAAAGAATCCCTCTTTTGAATCGTCATAGCCGTCATAAACTACTGCCAGCGTTTTGCAGTCGCTACTTAAATATATATACGACTCGTACACGCTTCGGCGCTCCTCTATGGCTATCTCGATTGATGTTACCCATTCGCCAAAAGCACCGTCGATGGAATATACGTTCACCTTTACAATCGTAGTCCCCGATGCATACTGCGTTAAAACATAATATGCATAGCGGTCACTTCGCTTGAGCAAGTCCCCTTCGATCACCGCTTCTTCCTGATTGTCGGTCACCTCCACGTATTGCTGCTTCGGTCCTTCCAACCCGGCGGAATTTTCGGATTTCTCGTCATCATCACGGGCAGGCAACGAATCCAGGTAATCATAGTATTCTCCCAGTACCTTGATAACGCCGTAATACTCGCTATCTTTGTATTTTCTGATCCCGGTGTTCTGCCAAACCAAAACGCCAAGACCCACCGTCAAGGCAAGAACAAGGCAAGCGGCGGCGGCAAGATAAAAGGGATGCCGTATGCGTTGTCTATCCTTGGGTGCCGCTTCCTGCACGTACTCTTCATCTGCCATGCCGATGGCATCCAACAGTTTTCGTTCTTTCATGGTAACCTCCTATTAAAATTCAATCCCCTGCTGCTCAAGATGCTCTTTAAACTGCATGCGGATGCGATGAAGCGTGATCTTCACGTTGCTTTCGCTCATGGAAAAATCGCGGGCAAGCTCCTTGATGGGTGACAAATACCAGTATCTGCGCAAAAACAGGATCCGTTTCTGCCGTTCAAGCCCCGCAAGAAAGCTGTCCACCGCCATCTTCAGCGCCACCTCGTCCTCCACGGACATCCTGCCGTTGGCATCGGGAATGCATTCCGAAAGCTCCTCATACACAAGAGAGGTGTTGTCAAGGCGCTTTTCCGCTTTGTGATACGCATAGCGATCCAGCGCCAGATTGCGGGTAATCCTGCCCAAGAAGGCACCGAGCCTTGACGGACGGTGAGGGGGGATCGCATTCCACGCCCGCACGTAGGTATCACTTACGCACTCCTTGCTGTCTTCCCGCTGGCAAAGAATGTTTTGCGCGATATAGAAGCAGTATTTGCCGTATTTCAGATCGGTCTCTCTGATCGCTTCTTCATTGCGCTCAAAATACATCGCAACGATCTTATCGTCATCCATGGTGCCATCTTCCTTTTGCTTTTCTTGAAGGTCCTTCACCCTAATACACGGATAATAGGTAGGTTTGGTTACACGTTTTTAAAAAACTGTTGCAAAAAATTGCAACAGTTTTTCATTTTATTACTTCTTTTTCTTGATAGCGATCACCGCAACCGCTGCAGCTGCCGCAACTGCCACCGCTGCGATCACAACGATCACAATCGTCATGCTGCCGTCGGTACCGTTCTTGTCTTCCGACGGTTTCTCATCGTTGGGCAGACTGTCGGTGGGGTTCTTATCCTGCTCCGCTTCGATCGGCGCATAGCTCGCCTTCAGTTCAAGCGCACTTTCGGGCATAGAGAAGGTAAGCACCTCTGTGCTCAGATCCACGCCCTCCAGCTTGCCGTATTCCAAAACCCATTTGTCAAAGCGCACTCCCTCGGCGGGTGCATCGGCAGTGACGGTCACAGAGGTTCCCACGTCACATACCTTCACCTTTTCTCCGCCTGCGGTGGCGCTTCCACCCGTCACAGCTACCGTATAGCCCACGTATTCGTAGACGTAGATCTGCGCGGGATCGGCGGTATAGGCATTCATGAGCCCTCTTGCGTTATAATTGAACACATACTCACCGCTGCTGAAGGTATAGATCGCCTCACCTTCCAAAGAAAGGGGGGTTCCCACCGATTCAAACGTAACGGTCACCGCCTTGTCGGTAGTGGGGGTGAAGCGTATGAATTTACCATCTCTGCCAAGCAGCCACTTGTCGCCCCGTTTGGTAAAGGTCCACTCCAGATCCTGATAACGACCGTAGACCTCCTGCTCTCCAAAGCCGTACACGTTGACCAGCTCCAGTCCCACACGTGCACCCGAGGCATTGGATTTTTCCACCGACTCGGGCTTCATGATCTGATCCACGTCGGAATTATAAACAAGGATGTACTTGCCGCCGTCTTTCAGATCCTCCGCGCTGTTCACGCGGGAATACTGTCTGCCTCGCACCGTCAGGTTCATAATGCTTTCAATCGGAGTGGCATCGGTAACCTTGGTAGGGGCAACGATCTGCGGCTTGTCGATCACTCTGGTGTCAGGATCGTATGCATTCTCGTCTTTGTATTCATTGCGCACACCTGCAGACTTCAGATTGTACAGGCCTTCCTCCGAATAGCGGCTGATCATCACGGCACCGCTTGCGGTGATCTTGAAGGCGGTCATGGTCAGTGTGTTTTCGGTACCCACATTGTGTGCATCATAATAACCGGTATAGCCCGCATTCATATACGTGAAATTCAACTGCTTTTCTTCAAACTCTGTCTGGCTGTTCTTGGCAATGAGAATATTATCACCCTTGGCGAGATAGATGGCAGAGCCGCCAAGGTAATCGTCCCAGCCGTTGGAATGGTCGTGACCGAAAAGGAAGAAGATATTCAGTCCCTTCTTGCCCGCTTCGTTCAGCGCATCAAAAATATAGCTTGCGTATTTGCCGTCGCCATCCCGCACAGTGCGCAGATTGTAATGCAGCGGCAGGTGGGAAAGCACAAAAATGGGCTTATCGTAGCCCTTTTCCAGCTTATCGTTCAGATAATCGATCAGTCGCTGGGCGGTGCGCTTGATGCGCAGCTCATCCTTGTTATACCACATATAGTCATCGTTGTTGATGACGAACACACCGTACTTCCCATCCTTGGGGTCATTGTTACCGCCAAGGCTCAGACCGCAGGTGCCAACCACCGCATCGTGGTTTCCCTGCACAAACACCATGTTCTTTTCATCCACGATTCCGTTCATGGCATCCTTCAAAAGCCCGATACCCTCCTTGGTCTCCTCGGCATTTCCGAAGGTACCGAAATCGTAGTCACCGCAGAACAAAAAGCCATCGGCAGTTTTTATGCCCGCATTTCCCATGGCAGACAGGATTTTCTTCACATTCTCAATGCCGACAGCACCGCCGTTCTTCGGCTGAAAATCGGAGGCTGCGATCAGGGTGATATCCCCCTCTGCCGCAGAACCGAAGGATAGCCCCGAAACGAGGCTGCAGATCATCACGATGCAAAGCAGCATCGCAAGCAGGCGTGTTTTTTTCATAGCAAGCTCCCATACTGAAAAATGATATTTTATTTTATCAAAAAAATGCCGATTTGTCAATAAAAAAGAAGCAGTTGAATTTTTTCTCAGAATATGCTATACTGATAATAGAAAAAGAATAGGAGGTAGCTTATGAGAATTTCATTTTACGGAGCCGCCCATGAGGTCACAGGCTCCTGCACGATCCTGCAAGCCGCAGGCAAAACGATCATGATCGACTGCGGGCTGGAACAAGGGCCTGCCATCTACCATAACGCAGATCTGCCCATACTCCCCTCTGAAATCGACTACTTGCTATTGACCCACGCACACATCGACCACTCGGGAAAAATTCCTGCCCTTGTGGCAGGCGGATTCAAAGGTCATATTTATACCACCGCAGCCACTGAAAAGCTGTGCGGTATCATGCTTCAGGATTCGGCATACATTCAAGAATTTGAAGCCTCCTGGCACTCCCGCAAGGCAAAGCGCTCGGGCGAGAAAGCCTATACTCCTCTTTACACCGTGGCTGATGCCCAAAGATCCATGGAGCAGTTCGTCGCCTGCCGCTATGACACCGATTATGCACTGTGTGACAGGATCAGCATCCGCTTTACCGACGCAGGCCACCTGCTGGGCTCCGCGTCTGTTTCGGTCACCGTAAAAGAGGGCGACAAGACCGAAACGGTGGTGTTCTCGGGTGACCTCGGCAACAAGCGCCGTCCCCTCATTCGTGATCCGCAGATCCCGCCCCATGCCGACTACGTGGTCATCGAATCCACCTACGGCAACCGCCTACACGGAGAGCGCATCGACTATGCAAAGCAAATTTCCCGCATTGCCAAAGAGACCTTTGACCGCGGCGGAAATCTCGTCATTCCCTGCTTTGCGGTGGGACGCACCCAAGAGCTGCTCTATCTGTTCCGTCGCATCAAGGAAGAGAACCTGATACCCGGTCATCCCGATTTCCCCGTCTACGTGGACAGTCCCCTTGCGGTGGAGGCCACCGAGATCTACAGCAGCAATTTAACCGAATTCTATGACGAAGAGACACTGGCGCTATTGGAAAAGGGCATCAATCCCCTGCGCTTTCCGGGGCTCCGCCTCTCGGTCACAAGCGACGAATCGATTGCCATCAACCGCGACGAACGCCCCAAGGTCATCCTTTCCGCCAGCGGAATGTGCGAAGCGGGCAGAATCCGCCACCACTTAAAGCACAATCTGTGGCGAGGAGAATCCACAATTCTGTTTGTGGGATACCAATCGGAGGGCACCCTTGGCAGAGCGATCCTGGAAGGCACGGAAAGAGTCAAGCTCTTTGGGGAAGAAATCAGGGTCTGCGCCGTCATCGAGCAGCTGGACGGAATCAGCAGCCACGCCGACCGCGATATGCTGACAGACTGGCTGAACAGCTTCCCGTCAAAGCCGAAAACCGTTTTTGTCAACCACGGAAACGACACCGTCTGCGACGAATTTGCCTATACGGTAAGACAGCGTCTGGGGATCGAAGCCATCGCCCCCTACAGCGGCGCCAAATACGACCTGATTTCGGGAATGTGTTTGGAAGAAGGTGTAACGCAGAGAATTCTGAAGGATCCCCCGCCCCACCCCAAGCACCGTCAATCCTCCGCCTATACCCAGCTGCAAAGCGCCGTAAAACGTCTGCAAGCCGTGGCGGAAAGCTACCGTCAGGGCGCCAACAAGGATATTGCCAAGCTCGCAAGCCAGATCAATTCCATTTGCGATAAATGGGATTGATCTCAAAAGAAAAAGGACTGCTTAAAAGCAGTCCTTTTTTGCGTTGCTGTGACAGTCCCCGAAGCAGGCTTGGGGACCGCAAAAAACAATGTCGAAAAACTTATTCAGAGGTATATACCACCATTGAAAATTCATTCCAAATTTCATCGGGCAAGCCCCCGCCTTGTGTACATACTGTTACATAGATGTCTTTCAGCAAAAAAGAAACATACGCACTGCAGTCGGTACACTCCTGCACCAGCGCCGAAACGCTTTCGCCTCCAATCGAAAGCAATTGTTCATACACGTTTCGATACGATTCATACGACTGATAATTATCCGGCAGAGGTGCATTCGGGGCAATTACTTTGAGTATCTCCCATGCAGTTTTAGCTTCCGACGCTTCTTTATTATTTAGAATAGAAGGATATGTCACACGAATGCTGATTTTAGTATCGTCATATACACAATTATACCAAATCCACGGCATTCCGTACAGTTCATTCGTCAAAAGCGAAATGTTTGAAAAACCTTCTCTATTTTGAAGCGGCAGTTCCTTTCCATTGCTCATAGGAATATACAGTAGAGCATTTTCAGATACAAACTCGCCCAGCATTGCTTCATATAGGTCGCCATACCGCGATGATTCCGAACGCAGGATTTTATAATCGTTTGAAGTAGTATCTACAAGCGATTTCCAACAATCTGAATATGTGTTAAACCCATATACATATGATTCAGCACTATTAGTATCTTCTGCCCTGTCTTCATCTATCAGTCCGCTTGAAGCATCAACATTGGCATTCTGCTGCCTTACTGTGCCACACGAAACCAACGATATAATCAGCACACCAATTAAAAAGTAAATATATATTTTATTCTGTTTCATACTATCTATCTCCTATACGGTATAAAACTAAGACGTTTCTGCCGATTTAATCTTTTTGAGCCATTTGCCGCTACGCAGACGGAAGAAGCACCACACACATTTGATGATCTGATCGATCTTCAGGAAGGTGTAGATCCAGAAGGGCGGCCAGTCAAACACAAGCCCCGCCAGATATCCCAGCGGCACCGATGCCACCCACAAGAAAAGAATGTCACCGATCATCAGGAAACGGGTATCGCCCCCTGCGCGGAGTACTCCCTTTGTCAGAATGGAGCTCATGGATTGGAAAATGACGATCAGCATAATGGCATCCATCAGATGATAGGCGATCGCTTTCGCCTGCGGGGAAACGTCATAATAGTTGATGATGGGCGTGCGCAGAACGAAGATGACAAGTGCGGCAAACAGTCCGATGAGTCCGCCCAAAATGAGGAAGGTATAGCCCTGACGCTGTGCCTTCTTGTAATCTCCCTGCCCCATGGTATGCCCAGTGATAATGCCGCTGGCATTGGAAATGCCTTGCGTCAAAACAGAACTTAATTGCTGCACGGTCACCGTCACCGAGTTGGCGGCAACGAACGCTTCGCCGATGCGTCCCATGACCATGGCGACCGCGTTATTACCCAGCGCCAAAAGTCCGTCGGAAATCAAGACCGGCAGGCTGACGCGCATATATTCACCAACCATATCGCGGCATTTCATGGTAATACTGCGAAGGCGATAGCCGATGCGCTTATCCATAAAGAAGAAATAGCCGCAAATAAAGCAAAGCTCAAATACGCGTGCGATGAGCGTACCCAGCGCCGCGCCGCCGATCTCCATGCGGGGCGCTCCGAGATGGCCGAAAATGAACACCCAGTTGAAGAATACGTTAATGAAAAACGCAATGATCGAGCAAATGAGCGGCACCTTGACCTGGCCTACACTACGCAGAATGATGGTGCAGGTCAGCGAAAAGCCCATGCAAATATATGTTGGAATCATCCAGCGAAGGTAGGTGATACCATGGGCAACGATCGGCTCCTCGCTTGTATAGATCAGCATGATCAGACGGGGAGAAAGGATTGTGGCCAATGTAAAGATCATGCTAAACACAAAGCAGAACCGCAGCATGATCGTGACCGACTTGCGCAGTGAGTTCAAGTCATTTTTACCCCAGAATCTTGCGGTCAGGACCGAAGCACCCATGCCGATGCCCATACAGCAGATCATGAAAATATTGATGAACTGACCCGCAAGGGTAGATGCGGAAAGCTGGGCATCCCCCATGGAGCTGAGCATGATCGTGTCCATCAGATTGATGGCAACCGTGATCAGCGACTGCAGCGAGATCGGCACGGCAATCTTCAGCATCCGTCGATAAAGCTCCTTGTCACCCATATATTCTTTTATAGCAGTTCTAATTGACAAATCATCATCTCCAGTCGACACAATTATACACCGAAAAAGAACTCCCGTCAAGAAAAAAAGCACGCAAAGCGTGCAAAAACAAAAAAGCCGTCCCGATTGGGACAACCTATATAATAATCGGAACAAGTCTCACTTGCTCCTGTTGCTTTCAAGCAACGCTTGGCAATGATCATTAAAAACTGAATAAGTGCTGAAAGAAAGGAAACTCAAACGAACTTCTGAAGGAAGTTCAAGCCCTCGGTCTATTAGTATCGGTCAGCTGAACACATTACTGTGCT
>SVRH01000122.1 GCA_015064925.1 Oscillospiraceae bacterium
GATCAAGGTTCTCAAAACGGTCAGAATGGAGGGTGCGGCAAGCAACAAATACAAGAACTGCTCCCTCGGTATGAAGCAGAGAGTCGGTATTGCCATGGCTTTGCTCGGTAATCCCACGCTTTTGGTTCTTGACGAACCTCTCAACGGTCTGGATGCTGACGGTATGAGAATTATGCGCGAGGTGTTCCTTGATATCATTAAGGACGGCAAGCGCAGTATCATCGTGTCCTCCCACTTACTCGGTGAGCTTCAGAAGGTCGCAACCCACTACGGCATCATCCGTCACGGAAAAATGATCGTGGAAATGACCGCGGACGAGCTTGATGCAAGCTGTCGCACCTACGTTGCTCTGCAATCTGCTGAAATGAATAGAACCAAGATGCTCCTTGGCTGTCATTATTCCCGTGTGGAAGAGGATGAGGCAGGCTATATCCGCGTGTACGATCTGACCACCCCCGAAGAAATCGTGACGTATCTCTATGAAAACGGAATTTGCGTAACCGAGGTGGGGACCGACAAGATCGGACTTGAGGAATACTACATCGACCTTATGAAAGGGGGCAAATAAGAATGGAAAATACAATGAAATTTGAAAAAGTCAGCTTTGGTAAGCGCGTGAAAAGTATGCTCAAGGTTGATTTTCGCAGAATGTTCAAATCAAAGCTGTTTTACATTTTGATTGCCTGCGCACTCGTTATGCCGATCCTCATGACGGTTATGATGTCCATGATGGACGGCAGCGTTTCCACAAATCCTCAAACGGGTGAGGAAACGGTTATGCAGGGCCCTGAAAACGCCTGGCAGAATATCGGCACGCTTCCCGGCGAGCCCCTCGGCGGCGACGAGATCTTTATGATGTGCAATATCAATATGGCGTTTATGGGTGTTGCCGTTTTCGTATGTCTCTTTATTTCAGACGATTTCAGAAGCGGTTATGCCAAAAATCTCTTTACCGTTCGCGCCAAAAGAGGCGAATATGTGGTATCAAAAACGGTCTCGGGCTTTATTTGCGGAGCGTTTATGCTGATCGCCTATCTCCTCGGCTCTGTTCTTGGCGGCGCGATGGCGGGACTCTCCTTTGACCTCCACGGTCTCGGCGCAGGCAATATCGTGATGTGTATGCTCGCAAAGATATTTCTTATGCTTGTGTTTGTTCCCATCTTCACGCTCATCAGCGTGGCGGCAAAGCAGAAGGCATGGCTCTCTATCTGCGGCTCGCTGGGCGGCGGTATGCTTTTGTTTATGATGGTCTCTATGATCACGCCTCTCGGCTCGACAATCCTTAATGTCGTACTCTGTGCGGCGGGCGGTGCCATGTTCGCATTCGGTCTTGGCGCGGCAAGTAACATGGTATTGAAAAAGACGAGCATGGTATAACGTTGTCATCGCAGGGCACCCCGAATAATTACGGGGCCCTGCGATTTTTTTATAAAAAGCGCCAAAACGCAAACAAAACTTTAACATTTGTGTGTTATAATAGAAGCGTATCAGTAAAACTATACCTCGGGAGGTATATCGCATGTTTAAAATTTTAGTGGTGGAGGATGACCGCGATCTCAATCGCAGCGTTTGTTCTTTCCTGAATCATAGCGGATACGAAGCAGTTGGCTGTCTTGATGCAGAGAGCGCTTACGACGAAATGTATAAGACAACCTTCGACTGTATCGTGTCGGATATTATGATGCCGAACGTGGATGGCTTTGAGTTTGCAAAAACCGTACGTTCACTCAACAACGATATTCCCATCCTGTTTATGACCGCCCGTGACGATTTTGCCTCTAAGCAGAGAGGCTTCCGCATCGGCATCGACGATTATATGACCAAGCCCATCGACCTTGACGAGCTCTTTTTGAGAATCGGTGCGCTTCTTCGCCGCTCCAAGATCGCATCGAGCCGTCGCCTTGAAGTCGGCAGTTTGGTGATGGATGCCGATGAGAGGAGCGCGACCTTGAACGGCGAGGAAATACCCCTCACGGCACGGGAGTTTGACCTTCTTTATAAGCTCCTGTCCTACCCCAAAAAGACCTTCACCCGCACACAGCTGATGGATGAGTTTTGGGATGTGGATACCCAAGCAAGCACAAGAACGGTTGACGTGTATATGACCAAGCTCCGCGCCAAGCTCGCGGAGTGCGATTCCTTTGAGATCCAGACCGTGCACGGTCTTGGCTACAAGGCGGTGATCAAATGAAGAAGCTGACTCTGCGGAGTGTCCTGCGGGAGTTCAGTAGCTTCCTGCTGTTCTTCCTGCTTGTGGGATTCGTCGTCACCTGCTGTATGATGCTGTTTCTGAACGTGCTGGCGGATACCATGGGGTTGGAGTATACCCCCGACAACATCGAGGTTGCCGCCAAGATCACCTTTTTGAACGTCCTCATTATCGCGGTCATTTTCAAGACAGTGGACTACATCCGCCGCAAGATCATGGTGGACAGACCTGTTCGCATCATTACCGACGCCACCGAAAAGATCACGAGCGGGGATTTTTCCGCCCGCGTGGAGTCCTTTCACGGCTCGGGCATGGAGGGCTTCAATCGGGTGGGGGAGGCCATCAACGCCATGGCCGCCGAGCTTTCGGGGGTGGAGACCCTGCGTACCGACTTCATCGCCAATGTATCCCATGAGATGAAGACTCCCCTCGCCGT
>SVRH01000048.1 GCA_015064925.1 Oscillospiraceae bacterium
GTAAGGGCGGCAACGGTCTGTATCCCGCATCGGTGTGCTTCACCACCGACCTGCATTCGCTCGGTCAGTTCATTCAGGACGGCACTCCTCTGATGTTTGAAACCGTTCTTGATCTGCAGACACCGAAGGCGGCAACTGTAATTCCTTTTGACCCTGCCAACACCGATGGACTGAACTATATCGCAGGCAAATCCATGCACGAGGTCAACCGTGTTGCCATGCAGGCAACCGCCCTTGCACACGTAGACGGCGGCGTACCGAACCTTGTCATCGAGCTTGCAGATCGTTCTTCCTATACCTTTGGCTATATGGTCTACTTCTTTGAGCTGGGATGTGCCGTTTCCGGTTATACTCTCGGTGTCAATCCCTTCGACCAGCCCGGCGTGGAAGGATACAAGAAGAATATGTTCGCTCTGCTTGGAAAAGAGGGCGCAGAATTTGATGCGATTCGCGCAGAAATTGGAGAAAAAATTTCAAAATAATAGGAAAAATCTCTAAATCGCTATTGCAAAATCCATAACTTTCATGTATAATATCTATAACGCTATATGACTCAGGGCAATTTGCCCGTAAGGAGGGTTTCAAAATGATAAAATTGATTATGGGACTGAAGGGTACCGGTAAGACCAAGCAGATCGTTGATCTGGCTAACAAGACTCTGGAAACCGCAACCGGTTCGGTTGTGTTCGTTGAAAAGGGAAATGCTCTTATTCACGAGGTAAAATACCAGGCCCGTTTGGTTGATACAGACGAATATATGGTTAAGGGTGGCACCGCGCTGTTCGGATTCATTTCCGGTATCATCGCCAGCGACCACGATGCAAAGGATATTTTCGTAGATCAGGGCATGAAGATCTGTGAATACGACGCCGACGATTTCGCAGCGTTCGTAGACGCGATCGCGAAGGTAGCGGAAACCCACGGCGTTTCCATCACCTTGACCGCCTCTATTGATCCCGAGGCAGCACCCGAAGTGCTGAAGGCTTATATCTAATTTTAATTTTTAGAGGCTGCTACGGCAGCCTCTTTTTTGTTGGCACAATCTTCTTCTTTGCATACAATGATAGCGAAGACGTTCGTCTTTACATCAACAAGGAGGAATTATGCAAAAATGAATGAAATCCGAAACTCATTTCATCGCGCAGCACCGTCAGGGCAGCGCTGTGACCAGATTTGCATTGATACGATGCGTATTCTTGATAGCTGCCGTGACAAGGACTGCTATGAAGACGTGCGCTGCTATTTGACAGATTTTGGACAGGAGGTCATTGAAAAGGCGGGTAACGTCCGTGTAAAAAACACCGAAGTGATCTGCACCAATATCATCGTTGATCCCGTGCAGTTCAACCGCGGTTTTTATCAGATCACCATTCGATTCTATACCAAGCTTTGTCTGGAGGCCTGCGTTTGCCAGGGAAAAAGCCAGGATCTGGAGGGCATTGCCGTCACAGAAAAAAAGGTCGTTCTGTTTGGCGGTGAGGGAGGCGCCAGAGTCTTCAAGAGCAGTCCCAGCGGAGACGATTTCTGCAGCTGTATAAAGGAATACGATGAGGGTTGCAATCTGCCCACTGTCGTTGTGGAAACGGTAGATCCCATCGCGCTTTCGGTCAAGGTAAAAGAAAAATGCGATTGCTGTCACTGTTGTCACGTGGACGAGATGCCAAGCCGCGTGCGTGACTGCGTTTGCGGCAATCTCTGTGACTATCCCGGAGTAAAGCATCTCGCGGTCACACTTGGTTTCTTCTCGGTGGTACGCATTGAAAGACCCGCTCAGATCGTGGTAAGCGCCAACGAATACTGTATTCCCGACAAGGAATGCGTGCTTGGCAATGAGGACGACCCCTGCAAGATCTTTTCTAAAATGTGTTTTCCGGTGGAGGAATTCTGCCCACCTCTTATCAGCCCCGGCAATATGGGCTGTGACTGTAACTCGGGAAAGTGTAAATAGACAAAAAGGAGAGATTTGATCTCTCCTTTTTTCATATTACTTTTTTGGGAAGCTATCCTTCAGTTTTACAATACGGTTAAAAGTACCCGGATGCTTGGTATCCTTGCAGTAGTATCCGCAACGCACGAACTGGAAGCGTTCGCCCTCGGTTACGTTTGCCAGTGCGGGTTCAGCCTTGGCACCTGTAAGGGTAACACAGGATTCGGGGTTGAGATAGTCATTGTAACGGGTACTGCCGTTTTCATCCTGGGGAATGTCACCGGTATTTTCAATGGTGAACAGCTCGTTGTACTGCTTGAGGGTAACGTCCACTGCGGTGTCAGCGCTGACCCAGTGAATGGTTCCCTTGATCTTACGTCCGTCGGCAGGCATACCGTTTCCGGTTTCCAGATCGGCGGTGCAGTGCAGTTCCTTAACAGAACCGTCCTCATTCTTGATAATCTCATTGCAACGCACGATATAAGCACCCATCAGTCTAACCTCGCCATCGGGCTTCATGCGGAAGAACTTGGGAGGCGGTACCTCTTCAAAGTCTGACTTATCGATGTACAACTCTCTTGTAAAGGTCACGGGACGGGTACCCATCTCGGGCTTTTGCGGATGATTGGGCAGATCAAAGATCTCTTCCTTACCTTCGGGGAAGTTTGTGATCACGACCTTGATAGGCTGTTCAATGCAGATACGTCTTGCGGCATTTTCATTCAGCTCATCGCGGATGCAGGCTTCCAGCATACGGATATCCACCAGATTTTCTGCCTTGGAAACGCCGATACTGCGAATAAAGGTACGCACACTGGATGCGGTGTAGCCTCTTCTGCGAAGGGCGCACAGAGTGGGAAGTCTGGGGTCATCCCAGCCGTCCACCAGATCGTTTTCCACAAGGTAACGCAGATAGCGCTTAGACATCACTGTATTGGTCACGTTCAGTCTGGCAAATTCTCTTTGCTTGGGTTTGGGATCAAAACCGATATTATCCACAACCCATTCGTAAAGAGGTCTGTGGTTTTCGAATTCCAGCGAGCACAGCGAATGGCTGATGGTCTCGGTAGCGTCCTGAATGGGGTGTGCAAAGTCGTACATGGGATAGATGCACCACTTGTCGCCCTGACGGTGATGGTGGCAGAACTTGATGCGATAGATAATGGGGTCACGCAGATAGGTATTGGGGCTGGTAGGGTCGATCTTGGCACGCAGCGTATGGCTTCCCTCGGGGAATTCGCCGTTTTTCATGCGCTCAAACAGCTCCAAATTCTCTTCCACCGAGCGGTCTCTGTAGGGAGAAACACGGCTGGCTTCCGATCGGTCGGTGCCCTTGTATTCGGCAACGTCCTCCTTGGAAAGATCACACACGTAAGCTTTTCCGTCCTTGATCAGCTTCACGGCGTACTCATAGCACTTTTCAAAGTAATCGGAGCCATAGAAGATACCGCCGTCGGGCTCGTCACCGATCAGCCAGCAGATGTCCTTGTAAATGGAATCCACAAACTCAACGTCTTCCTTGGTGGGGTTGGTATCGTCATAGCGCAGATTGAAGGATCCGCCATACTTCTTAGCGGTATCGTAGTTGATCAGAATGGCTTTTGCCGATCCGATGTGCAGATAACCGTTGGGCTCGGGAGGGAAGCGGGTGTGGATCTTTTTAACAGTTCCTTCCGCGAGATCGGTATCGATGATGTCATATATAAAATTACTGGATTTTACTTCTTCCATGATAACCTCGAATTAACAATTTTCAATAAAGCTTTCAATACGTTTGTTTGCTTCTTCGCGTCCGATGATGCGGATGATCTCAAAGAGATCAGGAGAGTTCAGCTTTCCTGCCACAGCCAGACGTACGAAGGTGCTGACATCGCCCACGTGACCCTTATAGCCATCGGGAGACTGCTTGTAAAGCTTCACGTCGGGACAGAAGCCGCTCTTTTCGGAAACGGTCTTTACGTATTCAAACCATGCGCCGTTATCGGCAAAATCGGTTTCGTTTGCCAGATATTCCACTAGCGTAGCCTTTGCATCTTCTGCGTTATACTGCTCGGGCAGCGCGTCCACTCTGTGAAAAGTCTCGCTATAGAACAGATCCATATAAGGCATCACATCCTGCCAAGTGGTGAAGTCCTTTCTTGGCTTTTTACCGCCGCGACCGATGGCAAAGATTGACTTTGCCTTTGTGGAATCGGCAGCCAACAGGGCTGCGAATTCGGGCTCAAAAATGGTCGCCCATTCCATATACTTGGTATAGATCTCCTCGGCACTCATACGGGAAAGCACGTTCTTGGAAACGTCGTTCAGCTTGTTGAAGTCAAACAGACAACCGGAGGTGGACATTTTCTTAATGTTGAAGGGGAATTCGGTATAGGGCTTTTCGGGATTTGCGGTGTGCCATTCCTCATAGTTAGAATTGAGAAGAGTCATAACATACTCGCATACACAGTCCGCACAGTAGCCAAGTCTGAAATAGTCGTCCATATTGGCACCCATATCACGCTTGGAAAGCTTCTTCTTATTGCCGTTTTCATCCAGACGCATGATCTGCGCGATATGCATATACTTGGGAAGCTTAAATCCGAGGAAACGGAACAGCATGATGTGACGGGGCAGACTGGGCAGCCATTCTTCGCCGCGGATTACATGGGTAGTACCCATCAAGTGGTCATCCACTGCGTGTGCAAAGTGGTAGGTGGGAACACCGTCGCTCTTGAGAAGCACTTCATCCTTATCATTCTCGGGAAGCTCCAAATTGCCCTTAATCAGATCTGTAAATCTGATCTTCTTTTCAGGGTCGCCGTCCGAAAGCATACGCAGTACGAAGGGGTCGCCTGCAGCCAAATGTGCTTTAACCTCATCCAGTGTGATCTCACGCTGACGCAACATTTCTGCCTGCTGCTCGGCCATTGCTTCCTCTGTCCATTCCTTGGACTTGATCTCGGTCTTTCGATCGGCAGACTGCATTTTTTCGAGCTCTTCGGCAGTGGTGAAGCAAGGATACGCCTTTCCTTCGGCAACCAGCTTTTTGGCAAATACGTGATAAAGCTCAACACGCTCGCTTTGGCGGTAGGGGCCGTAATTACCTTTAGAACCGATGGTACCGTCCTCGGTAAGACAAGCACCCTCATCAAAGTGGATACCGTAACGTGCAAGAGTAGTAATTAAGCCCTCAGCCGCACCTTCCACCTCACGTTTCGCATCTGTATCCTCAATTCTAAGGTAAAAAGCGCCTCCACTTTGATGTGCTAACCTTTCTCCAACAGTGGCAGGGAAGAGTCCACCAAAATGTACAAATCCGGTAGGACTGGGGGCAAATCTAGTCACTTTTGCGCCCTCAGGAAGCTCTCTTTTGGGATACATTGCCTCCACTTCCGCAGGCGTTTTTGTAACGTTTGGAAACAAAAGCTCAGCAAGAACTGCAAAATCCATTGTAAAAACTCCTTTTAATCGTTCAAAACGTGTTTTAGTTTCATATACATATTATTTTCTTTTTCATAGTCAAGTGTTGTTGACTCTCCGTGACCGGGATAGATCGTCAGATTATCATCGATCATACGAATCTTAGAGAGTGAACGCAGCATTTCCTTAGGAGAAGCACTGTAGCCATCCACGCGTCCGCAGGCGCCCTGGAAGAGAGTATCGCCTGAAAACAAAACGTTATCCACACGGTAACATACAGAGCCCAGCGAATGACCCGGTGTTTCCATGACGGTAAAGTCAAGACCGGCAAGCGACAACGTGTCACCGTCCGACACAGTTTGCTTTGGAAGCGCAGTCGTATAGATATCCTTACCGAAAAATGAAATGGAAAAGTTTTTTGCTCCATCACGGATCATCAGGCTATCAGGTTTTGAAATATAGAAATCACAACCGGTAGCAGAGATCAAATCATCCAGTGCTGCAATATGATCGAAGTGACCGTGGGTCAAGAGGATCGCCTCTAAGGTAAGGTCATGCTCGGATAGCAAAGTCAAAACCTTATCTGCTTCGTCGCCGGGATCAATGACAACGGCAGGAGCATTGTCCGAAACGGATACGATATAGCAATTGGTGGCAAGCGCGCCAAGCGACAGTGTCAGTATCTGCATGATAACTCCCATACGGAAAAATTCAATTAAATTATTATAGCATGAATTTAACTCTGTGTCAATCGTTTTTTGGAAGCATAATGAAAAAGAGGAGATATATTAAACCAAGAGCCTCTTTATGGTGCTTATACGGGGGCTTACGATTATATGAAACGTCTCCTGTTTTCCTTCCCTCAATTATACAAAATTTGCATTTTGTATAATTGCATATCTGAATCCTGAAAGGTAATGCTCGTATCCCCGCCGTTTTCTTTCTTCAAAAAGCGGCCGACTGTGGGTCGGCCGCTTCTCTATATTGTGTTACAAAGTCAAATTCAAAATCATAGATACATACAGTGTCACCGTCGGTACATCCCGCCGCCTCAAGTGCTTCGATAACCTTGTTGTTCTTCAACACTCGCTGGAAGTACATCAGAGATTCTCTGTCACTGAAATTGACCGATCCCATAAGATTAAACAGCCATTCAGCCTCTACCACGTATACACCGTCTTCCTTCGTGATCTCCACGCTGCGATCGTCACTTGCTACAGCTACGTCTTCCATGGAATATTCACTTTCATAACGGGTCATCTCGGGCAGTTGCTGCAGCATACGGTCAACCGTTCTGACAAGCTCGTCCAGATTCTCTCCCGTGGCGGCCGACGTGTAGATCAGCAGCCAACCGTTGTTTTCAACAAACCGTTCGAACTTCTTTTTATCGAAATCCTCTGGCATGGCATCTGCCTTGTTTGCAATGATGATCTGACGTCTGGATGCCAGCTCACAACTGTACTGGGAAAGCTCTGTATTGATGAGCTTAATATCATCAATCGGATCTCTTCCCTCTGCGCACGAAATATCCACCACGTGCAGGATCAGTCTACAACGGTCCACGTGTCTTAAGAACTCATGACCAAGACCTGCTCCTTCGGATGCCCCTTCAATCAGACCCGGAATATCTGCCACCACGAAGCCTTGTCCTTCACCGGTCTTCACCACACCGAGATTCGGTGAAAGCGTGGTAAAGTGATAATTGGCAATCTTTGGCTTTGCCTCACTGATACAGGACAGTATTGAAGATTTACCAACGTTCGGTAGTCCAACAAGACCCACGTCTGCCAGCATTTTAAGCTCCAGAATAACCTCGCGTTCCTGTCCCTTGGTTCCGTTTTTGGCAAATCTGGGAATCTGTCTTGTGGGGGTGGCAAAATGCTGGTTGCCCCAGCCGCCTCTACCGCCGCGGCAAAGCACGAACTGTTCCCCGGGCTCCGACATATCCTTGATCACAAGATCGGTTTCGGGATCCTTCACAACCGTTCCGGGAGGAACCGGAAGGATCAGATCCTCGGCAGTTGCACCGTGAAATTTGGCAGGTTTGCCGTCTCCACCGTTTTGTGCAACGAATTTTCTCTTATACTTGTACTTTAAAAGCGTGTTGTCGCCCGTATCGACCACAAGAACGATGTTGCCGCCCTTGCCGCCGTCGCCACCCGAGGGGCCACCCTTGGCAACGTATTTTTCGCGGTGGAATGCAACGCAACCGTTACCGCCGTCACCCGCTTTTACGTAGATCTTTACGTGATCTATAAACATATTATCACCTCTTATTTCGTCATTTCCATAAAGGTCGCTTCATCAATGATGGTAATTCCCAGCGCCTTTGCCTTATCGAGCTTGGAGCCTGCCTCATCGCCTGCCAATACGTAGGTCGTTTTCTTGGATACCGAGCTCGCCGTTTTACCGCCGAACCTTTCAATAATCTCGGATGCTTCCGCGCGCTTGAGCGTCGGCAGTGTTCCCGTCAGTACGAAGGTCATGCCCGCAAAGCGCTTGTCTTGATCCTCATTTTGCTCCAAAGTCATCTCTACGCCCGCTTGCTTGAGCGCGTCAACGATCTTACGCGTTTGCTCGTGGGAGAAGAAATTTACAACCGCTGCAGCTGTGATCTGACCGAAGTCATCGATCGCCGTCAGCGTTTCGATATCGGCATCAAACAATTTTTCAAGATCGAGAAACGCAGTTGCCAGACTCTTGGCAGCCTTTTCCCCAATGTTGGGAATTCCCAGGGCAAAGATAAGTCTTGCGAGACCCGCCGTTTTTGATCTTTCAATGGAATCGATCAGATTTGTGGCAGATTTTTCACCAAAGCGCTCAAGAGATGCAACGTCCTCTGTTTTCAGTGTATAGAGATCGGTATAGGATCCGATCAGTCCCGCATCCAGCAAAGCTGCCACGGCAGAAGGTCCCATACCGTCGATATCCATACAGTCCTTAGAGGCAAAATGCTCGATCCTGCGGCGAATCTGTGCGGGACAAGCGACATTCGTACACTGTGTTTTTGCCTCTCCCTCAAAGCGCACGACTGCTTCCCCACACACGGGACAGCTTGTGGGCATTCGGTAGATCTCTCTTTTGGCGTGATCGTCATCGGTAACCGTCATCACGACCTCAGGAATGATCTCTCCCGCCTTTTGCACGACCACCGTATCCCCGATGCGGATGTCTTTGCTGTGAATATTATCGATATTGTGAAGCGTTGCGCGGCTGACCGTGGTACCTGCCAGCTTTACGGGCTCTAGCACAGCGTTTGGCGTCAGCACGCCCGTGCGGCCGATCTGACAAACAATATCCAGTAGCTTGGTCTTTTTCTGTTCGGGCGGATACTTGTATGCCACCGCCCATTTGGGTGTGTTGGTATTTTCACCAAGCTCGGTTCGGCGCTCCAGATCATTGATCTTTATAACCGCTCCGTCTATATCAAAGGGTAACGCTTCCCTGCTCACATCAATGGCTTCAATTTGGGAAGAAATTCCAGCGAAATCGGTTTCTATGCGGTAATTCACCGTAGGAAAGCCTTGATCCCTTATAAAATCCAGCGTATCGGAGTGAGTTTCAAAGCTACGGTCACAGTCCTGCAAATTGAAGATGAGGATGTCAAGTCCGCGCTTTGCGGTAATGGAGGAATCCAGCTGGCGAAGCGACCCTGCCGCTGCATTTCTCGGATTGGCAAAGAGCGCTTCCCCGTTTTCTTCTCTTTCGGCATTCAGCTTTTCAAAGGAAGAACGCGGCATATATACTTCGCCTCGTACAATGAGGCGGCCTTTATATGGAATACTCATAGGGATCGAGCGCACTGTACGCAGATTGTCACTCACGTCCTCTCCCACCGTTCCGTCACCTCTGGTGGCGCCGTTTATAAACCTTCCGTTCTCGTACTGCAGTGCTACCGAAAGGCCGTCGATCTTCGGTTCCACGGTATATTGTCCGTTACCTTCAGTATCGGCAAGAAACTGCTGTAGCTCGTCCATGCTGAAGACGTCCCGAAGGCTCTTGAGAGGTACGGTGTGCCGGTATTTATCAAATTTTTCAGCCACCGTTCCGCCCACACGCTTCGTGGGAGAATTGGGATCATCGAGCTCGGGGTGCAGCCGTTCCAAATCCTCCAGCTCTCTATATAAGCGGTCAAATTCAAAATCCGTGATCTCGGGTGCATCGTCAAGATAATATTTTCTTCGATGGTATTCGATCAGATCCCGCAATTCCTTTAGTTTTTCTTGTATTTCCATAGATAATCTCCGTTAAAACGCTATAAAATTATTATATCATAGATGGCTACAAATTACAAGAAAATTTTTTCAAAAAATTTTGAAAAACCTATTGACAAATTTGAAAAACATGCTATAATACCCAAGGTACCAAGCGGTACACCAAATAACAGATGCGGGCATGGCGGAATTGGCAGACGCGCTAGATTCAGGTTCTAGTGAAAGCAATTTCATGGAGGTTCAAGTCCTCTTGCCCGCACCATTTTTTTGCCGGGACTTATTTATCCGATAAGGAAGTCCCGGCTTTTTCATTTTTATGTGATGAATGCATACTATATAATCAGAAAAAGAGAGGTCGCCCTCTCTTTTTCTCGTTTATTCCCCATAAACAATCAATAAAGTTTTGCCTTTCGCATTTAGATAAATGCTTTGGTCACCACCCGGAGCATTGGTTGTATAGAACAGAACCTTCCAAACGTCCAATTCTGAATCATAGTACACTTTACTGAAGTTCCATAAACCAGTACATTCGTATTTGGCGCGTTCAATTACTGCTGAAGCGGTATAGATCGGATTTTCTGCTTCTGTTATATTGTTAAATCCGTCAAATTTTACACCGGGCGTTCCCTTTTTATATTTTGCCAAATCATCGGTATAAGAAAAACTGTTAAAATTGCCATAGAGATTATATCGCTTGATCATCGGCTCGATGACAGCTTTTTCTTCTTCATTTACTTTTCGGAATCGATTGTTAAGTCGATCTGCAATGGTTCCGCAGTCACAATAACGAATATCAATGTTAGGACCTGTAAATATGCCTATCCAATCGCATTCATGTACTCCATCGCTCCATTTTTCGCTACTGCCTATTACATTCAATACGCTCTGCCTGTCATTTTCATTTAACCTCAGTATTTTTGACGATACTTCACTCGAAGAAAAGCCAATCCAATCGGTATCAAACATTGAATCGGGATGAATAGGCATAATACGCTCAAGCAGCTTTGCATCCTCTTCATTGATAGACGTAAAATAACCGTTATAGTACCATGTACCGCGATCAAATGATTCGTGCGATAACGCAAAATATAACCATTCAACGGTATCCCCTGCCGCAACTCTGATACGACCTTTGAAATAGAATTCTTCTCTATCAATGCAGCTATCATCAACCCATGTTGAAAGGTCGCTGCAAAGAACCGATAAATAATTCAAATCATAGTCATATAGGGCAACCTTTATATTGGTCGGACTGTAGTAATCCTTTGCCTTATACTCCTCCACCGCGGTAGCAAAGGATACCAGCTTCCCATAATCGGGATCTGTCGATGCACTACACACCGTTTCTACCTTTGTTGCGGTCATAAGATAATCGGCCGTATACCCACCGGTGGGTTTTCCATCGGGATACTCAATTATCTTTACATTGGTATAGTCTATTTTGACGTATGCCTTTTCAGAAAGTACGTCTACGTCCTTCCATGGCACACAGTAGAATCGACCGTCTTCTCCGTATGCGAAAAAGCAGCTTCCGTAATCAGGATGGCTCGTTTCGATTGCCATGCAGCTAGGACGCGTATTCGCAACGGTCATGTACATCGTTTTGACTCTGTTTTCTTCGTCGCCCGAAGTGCCCGTACCTTCAGAGCCGTCCGGAGGAGTAATCCCCATAGGATCGTCGATCGAGTTATCGACGTTTTCATTCCCTTTATTTGAATGGGTATCTGACGGTGACTTAAATACCTTTCCTATGACAAGCGCGGAAATCAGCGAAACGGAAATCAGCAAGCACGCGCAGGCCGCTATCGCCGTTAATCGAGAAAGTGTTTTTCTTCTGATCATTTTTTTGATCAGCTTATCGTGCGTTTCAGCAAAATTCTCAACCAAGTCCATTGGCATATAATTTAGTGCTGTATTCAGGTCTTGCTTTTTCATAATTCATATCCCTCACTTTCCAATTTATTCTTGAGTTCTTGTTTGATCTCAGCAATCTCTCGGTTCACGGTTGCTTTGCTGACCGACAGCAGCGAACAGATCACGTCAATTGGCATCGCAACGTAGTACCTGGCAATGAAAATGTATTGCCTTCGCTCGGGAAGTCCTCTTACAAAATCTCCGATCACCTCTCCCAATACCTTTGCATCATAATCGGATTCCACCTCTTCGGTTCCGCTGAGCATACTGTCAAAATCGGAAAGCGATTCGGTCAAATTGCTTGGTACTCTCTTGCGCGCATTCTTAACGTGATAACGATTGACGGCAATGCGTCGCATGATCGTTGTAAGAAACGCCTTCAGCACGGCGGGTCTTGCGGGCGGGATGGCGTTCCAAGCACCGCTATACGTATCGTTCAAGCATTCTTCACAATCCGGTTCATCGTGAAGGATATTGTGTGCCACTGTCAACAGATAATTCTTATACTTTTTATCCGTTTCTTTGATCGCACTTTCATCTCTGTTCCAGTATAGCTCTATGATCTCGTTATCATGAAGAACGGATGACCGATCATTTTTCGACATACTCCTACCTCCTTTTCTCCTAATCGTCCCTTCATATATATAAGTCAGCAGTTGTCGCAAAAAGTATCATACTCTTTTACATAATATCATATTATTTTGGTTTTGTATACTGCTGTATTCTCTTTACAACGCTGCGTGTTTGTGTTATAATAAAAAAAATGCAAAGAGGGACAGACATGAACACGAAAGAAATTAACGTTCTGAATGAGATAGCAAAGGAAATAGAAACGCTTCCCGGTCATCTTGGGTTTTATTATAAAAACCTTGTTACCGGTGTGGAATACGGCATTCGGGAGGAAGAGATCTACGGAGCCGCAAGCGTCATCAAATTTCCGCTGTTTCTCCATATTCTGGCGCAGTGTCATAGAGGCAATCTGTCGCTGGATGACCGCATCGTAACAACCGATGAGGACAAGGTTCCCAGCTGCGGCGCGCTGAATATGTTCACGGGCTCTGTGGAAACCGACATCCGCACCCTATGCCGATTGATGATCTGTTTGAGTGATAACACCGCAACCAATCGCCTCATCAAGCACTGCGGGATACCCGAAATTGAAAAGGGATTCATCGAAATGGGACTTGAAAAGACAAGGATCCGCCGTCTGCTGTTTGACAGCGAAGCCACCGCCAAAGGTATTTTCAACGCCATCTCCAACAAGGAGCTGGGGCTGCTTTTTGAAAAGCTCTACCGCGGTGAGTTTATAAACGAAGAGGTCAGTGATTATGCGCTGGAGGTGCTGTGTGAGCAGCAGATCGGTCATAAGCTTGGAGGAAAGCTGGGCGAGGACGTTGCCATTGCGCACAAGACGGGAGAGGACTCAAATCTCAGCAATGATCTGGGGATTGTCTATGCCAAAAATCCCTTCGTCATTTGCTTTACGGGTCACCGCACCGACGTTTACCGCTGGGAAGATCTGATGCGCCGCGCGGCATACGATCTCTACATGGCGCAGGAATAAATTTTATATGCGGTTGTATTTATAAAACAGTATCGGCAAAACGTGCACTTGCATGCTTTGCCGATTCTATTTTGCAGTACCGATTTTGAGAAGTTGCAGATTTTCCTTTTTTCAGGATAAAAGCGGTATCTTGACAACTCATTTTGGCTATGTTATAATGCAAATGTAACAAAAGTTGTTTAAAAAGGAGGGCGTTATATGGGCCCCGGCGGATTTGGAGGACCTCCTCCGAGTGAAATGAACGAAAAACTGAAGGAACCCCTGCCAAAGCATCTGAAGGAAATTCCGGGCTACGTCAGACGCATTTCCAAAAGCTTCTTTTCAAGACTGTTTTACATCATGAAGCTGGTTTGGGAAGCCAAAAAATCACTCTTACTTCTGATGATCTTTATGGCGGTGTTCAACGGTGTTTCGCCCGTGATTTCGGCGTACATATCGGCAAATTTGCTGAATACCGTGGCAGACGTTCTGAAAATGGATTCCCCTGCCTTCTCGCTGATCGTGTCTACTCTGCTGCCCGCGCTGCTGCTGCAATTCGGCTATATGTTCTTTGTCAGCCTTGTGAACAGCGTCAGCCACATGGTCACCCGCATCTCCTCGGAATTGGTGACCAATCACGTGAAAACGAAGATCATGAACAAGGCGAAGGAGATCGACATTGCCTCCTTTGACATGCCCGAGTTTTACGAGAAATTCGAAAATGCCAACCGAGAAGCGGGATCGCGGCCGATCGAGGTCATCAGAGCGACCTTCAACATTGTCAGTACTCTGATCTCTGCCATCAGCTTCGTCATCATTCTGGCGGCGATCGCTTGGTTTGCCCCTCTTGTGGTGGTTGCTCTTTCCCTTCCCAGCGCCATCATTACCTTCCATTACAGAAAGAAAAACTTTAACTATATGCGCCGCCGCTCCAAGGACCGCAGACAGATGAACTATTATTCCAATATGCTGGTCAACAAGGACATGGTCAAGGAGCTGAGGTTGTTCGGACTTTCCGATACCTTCATTTTCAACTACAATCAGGTGTTTAACAAATATTTTGCGGGCATCAAGCATCTGATCGTTGGAGAATGGATGTGGAATATCGGCATCACCCTCGTTACCACAGCGGTCAACTGTGCACTCTTCTTCTTCATTGCCTATACGGTTACCACGGGCGGAGGCGAGATCGGCGATTATTCTCTTTATACGGGAGCGCTGACCTCGGTCGCCTCGGGTGTTGCGGCACTTGTAACCACCACCTCCAGCATTTATGAAGGAACGCTTTTCATTGACAATATGATCGTTTTCATGAACGAGAAAAAACGGATCAAGTCAACGCTTACGCAGCCAAGAGAAGTGAAACGGCACGTGGGACACACCATCGAATTCAAAAACGTATCCTTCCGTTAT
>SVRH01000049.1 GCA_015064925.1 Oscillospiraceae bacterium
CGAAACCCTGAAGGAATATACCAAGTCCGAAATCCCCTTTGATCAGCTGCCCACAATGCTGCGTCAGCTGGGTGCACAGATCGACCAGCTCAGCTCTCAGATGGAGGTTACCTGTGTCGCTTCCGTTAAGACCGACAAGAAGGGTCTTGACAACGAGATCTCTATGAAGCTGACTCTTGACTATGCAGGCAAGAAGGGATCCATCGGCTTTACCGTACTCGACAAGACAACCGACACCAACGAAAAGTTCGTACATACCGTTAGTCTTTCCTTCGATCTGGAAGGTGTATTCGAAGATTTGTTGGAAGTCGCCTTCTCTTCTTCTGATGAAAAAGAAACCGCCGATAGAGATTACCCTGTAACCAGCGCTAACTCTCCCGTTGCCGAAAGCACCGTTCCCAGCGAGATCTTTTCTTTGATCGAAGGCGGCATGAAGATCACAACCGAGTGGAACAAGAAGTCCGGCGATCTGGATGTTTCCCTCGAAATGGGCGAAAACAAGCTGTTTGCTCTGGAATCCAATCTGAAGATCAGCGGAAACGAAATGACCTTCGTGTTTGAAAAGCTCGAAGTCGCAGGCATGTTCGACACCAGTGAATACATCGACAACGTTACCCTAAAGATCAGCGCAGGCAAGCCTAAGGGCCTGGGCGCTCCTAACTTCAAGAATGTACTGAAGTTGACCGAAGGCGACATGGTCGACCTTGCAGGCGTTCTTCAGGAAACATTGAAGAATCTGGGTCTGGGCGGCAAAAGCGAAGAGACCGAAGATAAAAATATCGTTCTCGTTGATACAATTCCCGAATATAAGGGCTAAGCCAATCCATATACAAAAACAAGCACGGTTTTGACCGTGCTTGTTTTTTATAACTTTTAATTAGCCTTCGTAAGCTTCCTTGTCACAGATGAGGATCACGTTAGGATGAGTCAAAAGCAGAGTGGAAGGAACCTGAGTGGTAATTCTGCCGCCCATCATCTTCTGAATGATCGCATGCTTAGCCTTGCCGCTTGCCAGAACCAGGATCTGTTTAGCCTTCATGATAGAGCCAAGACCCATGGTAACTGCCTGCTTCGGAACGTCTTCCTCAGAAGCGAAGAAACGGGAGTTTGCCTTGATGGTGCTTTCGGTAAGACCGGTCAGGTGAGTGCCAACATACAACTCATCTTCGGGCTCATTAAACGCGATATGACCATTCGGGCCAAGACCAAGAACCTGCAGATCGATGCCGCCGGCTGCTTCGATGGCTGCGTCATAGGCTGCGCCCATAGCGGCAGGATCTTCAGCAAGACCATCGGGAACGTTGGTACGTGCCTTATCAATATCAATGTGGTTGAACAGATTAGTGTTCATAAAGTAACGGTAGCTCTGATCGTGATCGGGAGCAAGAGGATAGTATTCATCCAGGTTGTAGGAAGTAACGTCGCGGAAGGTGATCTCGCCACTCTTGTTCATAGCAGCCAGTTCCTTATACATGCCAACGGGAGTAGAGCCGGTTGCCAGACCCAGAACACAGGTGGGCTTATTCTTCAGCAACTCAGCGATCACTTCAGCGCCTTTACGGGACATCTCTTCATAGGATTCACAAACAACAATTTTCATTCTTATACCTCCGTTCGGGAATAATTCCCTTCATACTTCCTCTATGCTATCACAGATTTCCGTATTTTGCAAGCGATTTTTAAATATTTACTGATTTTCATTTTCGTTTTTTGAAAAATCAATAAAAGAAATACCGTTTACAGAAAACATCTATATTTTTTTGGAAAGATATCGGTTCACTCTTGCAATTTAATCGCTTTAATGCTATACTGTAAAGAGAAACCGTAAGGAGTGTGGATACATTGAACTCAAACAGAAACGAAGGTAAAAAAGCCCGTATTCAGGCGCTTATCATGATCATCGTGGGCTTTGTTCTCATATTCTGTCTTTTGACCGCAACTATTTTATATACCGTATATGACCGCTCGCTCATTGACTTTATTCAGGATTTCGGAAAAGATGAGGAAACAGCTCCCGAGCCCGAGCCGGAATATATCAATCCTGCTTTAATGGATCACTCAACTGCCGGAAGCGATTTCAAGGATAATCTATATATCGTTACCGACGCACCGCTGAGCAATCTTTCCGCTAATCCCACAATCTCCATCAAAGAGCGTGCTTATTATCACCACACGATCTCTCCCACCAATTTCAGCGAGGCTTTATTTGAAAATCATCAGCATCCCGAAAGCAAGATCACTCTGCAGGATCTGGTCCGTACCAACAAGCCAAAATACCTGATGTTGAATTTTTCAAACGCAGTACTGGATCTGGATGAGGTTTCTTGTAAAAACTTTTTTGGTGCGATCCTGAAGCTTGTGAAGCAAGCAAGCCCCGATACAACCGTGATCATCTCCGGCCCTATTCCCGTATTTTCTTCAAACAAAATCGTCAGCATCAAGACAATACAGCGTTTGGACGCCATCCTTGCCACCATGGCAGGCGTTCTGCATGAGGAAGGAAACGATGTCTACTATTTGCCCTCTCCCTCCGGCGCTCAGTTCTGCAACGCAGACGGTACCTTGCTTGATAAATATCAGGATGCCAATCATCCCGGCATTTTAGACGTGACCGATGGCTGCTGGGATTACTTTAACAACCATATTCTGCAGTACAGTATTCCAACAACGAATTCCACTGAAGGTACAAAATGAAGCGATCTATACTTATCATTCTGACTGTTCTCTGTTTTCTTCTTCCCGCTTGCGGAAGCGAAAGCATTGATATTCCCGAAAAAAAGTCCTATTATGATACCTTCAAGGTGAAGGGGATTGCCGTAAATGCTGAGGTCAATCTTTCCGATGCCCCCAAATTTACTGAAATCTCCGGTTTGATCCTTGGCGATTCCTGCGGCATAAAGTTGGATCTTTGTGATGAATATATCGCCAAAAAAGCAGCTCTTGATGAACAACGTCTGGATGAATACGGTATCTTTCACTGCAAGGACAGCGCCCACCTGGACGCTCTGTATGATTCTGTCAAACAGTACGTAACCAACCGTAAAAACAATCATCAGGATCTCTCAAATTACAGCGATGCCGATACCGTAAAAAACGGAAAGATCTCTGTCTTTGGAAATTACGTTGTTTATACGTTCCTGCCGGGTGTACAAAATGAGAATTTCCACGACGATATTGAAGAGATGCTCTTAAAATAAGAAGAAGGACTGCGCCGCAGTCCTTCTTCTTATTTCAATCTAAATGCAATAAAAGCTCGCTTGTTATATAATTGTCCACCAGCATACCTTTCGGACTCAAACAAAGCCTTCCGTTTGTCAGTTCTGCATGACCGCTGTCACATAGCGTTTTTACATATTCTGCAAAGCCTGAATCGAACGAATACTCACTAAGTTCAATTCCCTCTTTCAAACGCAGTCCCAAAATCAGTTTTTCCTCTTTGATATCTGCTTCCGATAAGATCTCTTCGTCCTGTTTAAAGGCATCGAAATTAAACGTTTGCGTTGCCTTTAAATATCCGTTCAAATCTCTTTTATAACCATAACGGCAATTCTCAAAACAGGAATACGCAGCAGGCCCGAAGCCAAGATAAGGCATTGCCCTCCAATACTTCAAATTGTGCCGTGATTCGTAACCTGTCCTTGCAAAATTACTGATCTCATACTGGTTATAGCCAAGCATCGAAAGCTTTTCTACCATATTCAGATACAGCATGCGATCGGTATCTTCATCCGGTAAAGAAAGCTCTTCACGGTGCCTTCCAAACCAAGTATCTTCCTCGATCTTCAATCCGTATACAGAAATATGATCGGGAGCCGTTTGAGAAATCTCATCAATAGAATGGGACAACTGCGTCCAATCCTGATTGGGAAGCCCCATCATCAAATCAGCACTGATGTTGGCAAAACCGGCTTTTCTTGCCATAGATACCGTTTGGCAATAATCTGCAAAGCTATGAATTCTGCCAAGCTGCTTTAATTCATCATCGTTGGCACTTTGACATCCAATACTGAGTCTGTTGAAACCGTTTTTTAAATAGACCTGCATGGCATTGTAATCTGAAGTACCCGGATTCATTTCAAGGGTCATTTCGCAGTCACTCGACATCAAAAAACAGCTGCGAACCGCTTGGGCAAGCTCTGACAGAACATCGGCAGGCAAAAGCGACGGCGTACCGCCTCCAAAATACACGCTGTCAACGGTGTAACCTTCCGCTTTCGGTGCCATATAAACCAAATGACGAATCAATGCTTCCTTATATGCGTTATACAACACAGTACCGCCGTTTGGTATTGAATAAAAATCACAGTAACGGCACTTTTGTACACAAAACGGAACGTGAATATAAATACCCAGCTTATTCATCCAATTTAAGTACTGCCATAAACGCTTCGGGTGTCACCTCGACAGAGCCGAGCTTACGCATCTTCTTCTTACCTTCCTTCTGCTTTTCCAGCAGCTTCTTCTTACGTGTAATATCACCACCGTAGCACTTAGCAAGGACGTCTTTACGTAGCGCCTTCACCGTTTCACGGGCAATGACCTTGCCCCCCACAGCAGCCTGGATCGGGATCTCAAAGAGCTGTCGTGGAATATTGTCCTTGAGCTTTTCAGCGATCTTTCTGGCTCTGCCGTACGCCTTTTCGGTGTGTACAATAAAGGAAAGTGCATCCACGATCTCACCGTTTAAAAGAATATCCATCTTCACAAGCTTACTTGCCTGATATCCGGACAGCTCATAGTCCAGCGACGCATATCCCTTACTACGGCTCTTAAGAGCATCAAAAAAGTCATATACGATTTCGTTCAGAGGCAGATCATAGTGCAGCTCTGTACGTGTGGTATCGATATATTTCATATCCTTGAAGAAGCCGCGGCGCTCCTGGCAAAGATCCATGATACCGCCAACGTATTCAACAGGCGTGATGATATTGGCAGCCACCATTGGCTCTGCTGCCTCTTCGATCTCGTCCGGCAAGGGGTATTTGGAGGGATTATCGATATACATCACTTCCCCATCGCGTTTGGTAATGCGATAAATTACGCTGGGCGCAGTGGTGATCAAATCCAGATTGAACTCACGCTCCAGTCTTTCCTCAATGATTTCCATGTGAAGAAGACCCAAAAAGCCGCAACGGAAGCCAAATCCCAAAGCCACAGAGGTTTCAGGCTCAAAGGTAAGCGCCGCATCGTTTAGCTGCAGCTTATCAAGAGCATCCCGCAGATCTCCATACTTGGAGCCGTCCGCAGGATAGATACCCGAGAACACCATCGGCTGTGCGTCACGGAATCCGGGAAGCATTTCATCGGCAGGATTCTCTGCAGAGGTCACGGTATCACCTACCTTGGTATCCGCCACTGTCTTGATGCTGGCGGTAATATAGCCAACCTCGCCCGCTGACAGCTTTTCACAAGGCGAAAGACCAAACGGCGCCATCGTGCCGACCTCGACCACCTCAAATTCAGCACCGGTACTCATCATCCGGATACGGTCACCCGCCTTCAAAGAACCGTCAAATACACGAATGTTGACCACAACTCCCAAATAGGAGTCATAGTATGAGTCAAAGATCAAGCACTTAAGAGGTGCGTTTTCATCACCGCTCGGAGCAGGAATGTCACGCACCACTGCCTCCAGCACATCCTCAATGTTAAGACCTGCCTTTGCAGAGACGGCAGGACAACCCTCAGCGGGAATACCGATCACGTCTTCAATCTCTTTACGCGTGCCATCAATGTCAGCGGAAGGAAGATCGATCTTATTGATCACGGGAAGGATCTCCAAATTGCTTTCCACCGCCAGATAGGCATTGGCAAGCGTCTGCGCCTGGATCCCCTGCGTGGCATCCACCACAAGCAGCGCACCTTCGCAGGCATTGAGAGAACGGGAGACCTCATAATTAAAGTCCACATGACCGGGGGTATCGATCAGATTGAGAACGTACTTCTCTCCGTCCGGTGCCGTATAGTCAAGCTTTACGGCACGTGCTTTTATGGTAATGCCGCGCTCTCTTTCCAGATCCATATTATCCAGCAGCTGTGCCTCCATCTTTCGGGAAGCAACCGTTCTGGTAGCCTCCAAAAGTCGGTCTGCCAGTGTCGACTTTCCGTGGTCAATATGGGCGATAATCGAAAAATTACGAATTTTATCCTTATAGTTTTTTGCGTTTGTCATTTATAAATAATCCTTTCGGAAACCGTTGATAGAATAATTACTTTGCAATCGTGAGATCTACACTGCTCAGCTTAGGAACGATCGCAAGCGGTAAAATGCTCTGTGAGAGTACGGTACCCGGAGCATAGTCATCGCTTCTCACATAACTCACCTTTCCGACCCGCAATCCGTTCTGTAAGATCAGATCCATCGCTTTTTGGTCATCGATACCAATCAGCGTCGGCATTGTAATATAAGACACCTTGGGGCCGCGGCTAACGTAAACGGTAATAAGATCGCCCGCCTCAATGCTGGCGCCCGGCAAAGGAGATGTATTGACAACCGTTCCGAAATCAAATCCGTCTCTGTCAATCCATTCGATCGATACTTCATAACCACTATCTATCAGAGAATATTTGACGTCTCTGTACGGAAGCATAGAATAGTCAGCCATTGTTTTAATATCTTTGCCCGCACTGACAACCAGCTCCAGCGTAAAACCGCCCAGCTTGCGTACCGCTTGGGGATCGGGTTTTTGTGTAATAATGACGCCCTCTTCAACCTCGGAGCTGTGCTCTTCTGTGATCTTTACGTTATATCCCAGTTCGCCCAGCTCTTCCTTCAGTGTATCGGTCAGCGCTTTACCCAGGTAGTTATCGACCGTTACCGTTTCCGCTTGGTCAATGGCAAACACATTCAGCTTACTGTCCTTGAAGATGCGATCATAGCCGTAAAACACAAGAATCAAACACACAACCAAAAAACCAAAGCAGATGCCTACCATATACGGCAAAAAGGATTTAGAGTTTCTTCGCAGCAAAGGCGCACTCAGATCCTTGATCGGCAGCTTTTCGTTTTTATCCTGCTCCGAATGTACGGCAAGCACGTCGGTATCGTCGGAATAACGAAGTCCCGGATGCGGATCAAATACAGCGAAGGGGTCTTTTTTTAGCGTCAAAAGATCGGCAAGCATCTGATCTGCAGTCTGATAACGCAGGGGCAGCTGCTTTTCCATAGCGCCGAAAATGATCTGCTCCATTCCTTTGGGAATGGTAGGCAGCTTTTCACGCAACGAATCGGGACGCTTCTCCAGATGGCAATGCGCGATCTCCTCTGCATCGTCACCAAGGAACGGGAGCTCTCCGCACGCCATTTCGTACATCATAACTCCCAAAGAATACAAATCACTGCGGAAGCAGCTTTCCCTGCCGCGTGCCTGCTCGGGACTTAGATAATAGACTGTTCCAACCGCTTCTCCTTCAAGGAGCGCGATCTCGTCTTCCACGCCCTGTCTGGCAACTCCGAAATCGGATAGGACAATTCGTCCGCTTGCCTGCATAAGGATGTTTTGCGGCTTAATATCTCCGTGAACAATTCCCCGACTGTGCAGATAAGACAGCACCTGCAGAACCTGATTGACGATTGAAATGATCACTGCGGTGTCCAAATGACCCTTTTTAATCAAATACTGACGCAGCGTGATGCCATCCACATATTCCATCACCAGATACTGCATATCGTCACCGCCATAGCGGTCATACAGCTTCGCTATGCAGGGATGATCCAGAGATGCCAGCGTATCCGCCTCAGCGAATAACCGCTCCATATAAGCCTTCTCGGCCCAAAGCTCCTCACGCAGCATTTTGATCGCAACGGGTCGATCGTCACACTCAGTATCGATACCTTCAAATACCACTGAGGTACCGCCAAGACCGATCAGCGTCTTGATATAATAGCGATCCTTTAATTTTTTTCCAATGTATTTTTCGTATCTATTCACACTTAACCAGCCTTCCGCAAGCGAAGCAGGATCGCCGAAATGTTATCCTCGCCCCCCGCCATATTGGCACTATCTATCAATTTACGTACCTTCTCCTTCAGCGTACAATCCCTTTGAGACACGATCTTGCCGATCGCATCGCCGCCAAGCATATCATGCAGGCCGTCGCTTGTCAGGAGCAAATATTCTTCATCGTTTCCTTGAAAATTCAGATAATACAGATCGCTGCGTACGGTTCGTTCGGTCCCGACTGCCGACATGATCACGTTCTTTTCCGAAAAATGATCTGCCTGTGCCTCGGTCAGAACCTCACGGTCCAAAAGATACTGCAAATAAGACTGATCCTTGGTGATCTGCGAAATCTGACCGTCTGAAACATAATATCCTCGACTGTCACCGACATTGAGAATACAACAGTGTTCACCAAACAAAACCGCCGCAACCAAAGTCGTCCCCATACCATGCAGCTCGCTGTTTTGATCCGCTCTTTCCCAAACCGTTCTATTCACTGCCTCACATGCCTGCGCAAGAATTTCGCCCACCTCTTTACGGAGGATCTTATCTTTGGTACACAGTAAAAAGGAGAGTCGCAGCTCCAATTCGGTTGTCATAGTTTCAAGGGCAAGCGAGGATGCGATCCGTCCACCATTGGCGCCCCCCATGCCATCCAGAAGCAGCGCTACCGTAAACACTCCACCCACGTTGAAAACGCCCACAGAGTCCTCATTGATCTCTCTGCACAAACCGGCATCGGTTCCGTACGCATATTCCACGGTATCGCCTCCTTTATTTATTAATATCTCTATAATGACTGACTGTTATTCTGCTCATTATGGCGCAGCTGTCCGCAGGATGCATTGATATCGGAGCCCAACGTACGGCGAATCGTTGCATTCACCTTATACTGCTGCAGCAGCTTGCAAAAGCGCAGGATCGCTTCTTTGTTTCCATGCTTAAAGCCGCGTTCGGCAACATCATTAACCGGAATCAAATTGACGTGAAATGGCATATTCGGCATATACCGTTTCAGCACAGATGCCAGATCCTTGGCATGCTTTTCATCGTCATTGACCCCTGCAATCAATGTATATTCAAACGAGATGCGCCTACCTGTGGTGCGGAAATAATCTCTGCAAGCGCTTAGCAGTGCATCCATATTATACTTATTGTTGACCGGCATGATGGCACTTCTCTCTTCATCGCACACAGCGTGCAGAGAGATCGAAAGCGTGATAGGAAACTCCTCTTTGGCAAGATCGTATATACGGTCAACCAGACCGCAGGTGGACAAAGAAATACTGCGATAGCTGATGCCAAGTCCTTTGGGATCTCCTGCCAGTCTTAAAAAGCGAATCACATTCGCATAATTGTCCAGTGGCTCGCCAATACCCATCATCACAATGCCCGAAATCCGCTCGCCCAGATCTCGCTGAGCCGCGATCACCTGCCCAAGCAGCTCCGAAGGATACAGGTCTCTGTCTTTTCCCTTCAACGTAGACGCGCAAAAACGGCATCCCATACGGCAGCCCGCCTGACTGGAAATACAGATCGTGGTGCCGTGCTCGTAACGCATGACCACACTCTCGATCAGCTGACCGTCATACAACGAGAAGAGGTATTTGACCGTTCCGTCAATTTGGGATACAAATTTACGGTACACCTTCGGCAGTCGATTCACAGTGGTATTTTCCAGTTTTTCACGCAGCTGCTTTGAGAGATTGGTCATCTCGCTGTACGCATAGCCGCGATAAAGCCAATCACGAATCTGCCCCGCTCTGAAAGCGGGCTCGCCAATCGATGCCACAAATTCTGTCAGCTCTTGGGCAGTCATAGACAGAAGATCGTTTGCATATGTATTCTCAATCTCAGACACTGCGCACACCTCACACCATTTTATCACAACTTACATTATATCATATTCCCATCTAAAAATCAATTATGTGCACTGCTTTTTCTCAATTTTTTTGAGAATAAATAGGGTCTTATTTCATAGAAATATATAAACGCCATCACACCCTACGGAGAAAGAAATGAACCATCCAAGCCCTCAACCTGTTCCCGTATCAATCACAAAAGTCATCCTGTCTGCCAGTCAAAAAATACAAACCGAATACATCAAACCGCATTTTGCCCCCGCAAGAAGCCTCTCACGGCGCTACCGTCTCCAACATATAACCACACTGCAGCTTTCAACAAAGGCTTATGAACAAATTTGCTTTCTTCTAAACAAGATTACAATACATACTCATCGCATTAAGCTAAGCCGAGAGCATCAATACGCATACAATGACATCTTGGCTGCGCTCCGCCTGATTTCACTCTATCTTGTTTCTCCCTCCACCGATTCAAATGAGGACCATCTTGAAACACTGATACTCTATCTCTCCATGCGTCTTACACAAAGCGCCTCCCCGTTGTGTTGTATTGATACAAATCAGAGCTTATTTGATATTTCCAATCACATTCGCAGGCTCTGTATTCTAAAAGAGCAAATATCGTATCGACAATTATAAATTCAGTCCATCTTTTCTTGTAATATACCTTGCTATTTTCTTCGATTTCATTTATAATGGTGTCAATCGGAGGATTTAATATGTTTGGTTACATTAAGCCGTCAGCTTGCCTGCTGGACGCAGAAGAACAAAAGCTATATAAGGCAGTCTACTGTGGGCTTTGCCACTCACTTGGAAAGATCTGTTCGCAGTCAGCGCGCTTCACTCTCAGCTATGACTTTGCTTTTCTGGCGCTTCTTCGTATGGCAGCCGAAGGAGAGCAGCCAAACCTATGCATACGCAAATGTCCTTCTCATCCGATCAAAGGCTGTTCTATGATCACCGACAGTCGCAGTCTGGATTACTGTGCTGCACTGTCCGCACTTCTTGGCTACGAAAGCATCCGTGACAAGCTGATGGACGAAAAGGGGCTTTCCCATTTCAGCGCCCGCATTTGCATGATCCAGGGAAAGCACAACCTGAAAAGAGCGCTTGACAAATATGACCTTCCTATTACAACGGTCAGAAAGCACTTAGATGATCTTTCCGCACTGGAAAAACAAAATTGCCGTATCCCGGATCTTCCCGCTGAGATTTTCGGTCAGATGCTCGCTGAGGTGTCCTCCTATGGACTTGAGGATGATCTGATTCGATTTGCCGTGGAAAAGATCATGTTCCGCATCGGCAAATGGATCTACCTCATCGATGCAGCAGACGATTTTGAAAGGGATCAGAAAAAAGGCTCATACAATCCATTTTTGCCAAGTGGTCCTGATAAAAAACTGCTTTCTAATTCTCTCGAATGGGAGCTGTCTCACTGCGATGATATATTCGGCAAGCTTCCCTGCAGAAATCCGCACATCCAAAACATCATCGAAAACATTATGTTTTACGGCATGAAGAACGTTGCAAATTCCGTATTATTCCCTTCTGAGCAAAACGAAAGGAATCTGAAAAGACAATGAATGATCCGTACAAGGTCTTAGGCGTCGCACCCAATGCAAGCGACGAAGAAATCAAAAAAGCATATCGTACGTTGGCTCGAAAGTATCACCCTGATAACTACGCCGGCACGCCCATGGCAGAGCTGGCTGAAGAAAAAATGAAAGAGATCAATCAGGCTTACGAAGCGATCACAAAGGCACGCGCTGCCGGAGAAAGCGTCGGTGGGGATACGGACTCTTATGACGTCAATACCATAACCTATGCCAAAATCCGACGCATGATCAACACAGATCGGATCGACGAAGCCAACGCTGCGCTCGACTACATATCTCCCACCGCAAGAGGTGCGGAATGGAATTTTCTCAAGGGGTGCATCTTAGTTCGCCGCGGCTGGTACTATGATGCACAAAAGTATTTTGAAACCGCCTGCTATCTGGCACCGGACAATGAGGAGTATATGCAGGCTGTGGAGAGCTTGAAGGATGCACGTGGCAAACGTACAGACGCCAAAAAGAAAAAAAGCAAGAAGGACGCTTCTCGTGAGGAAGGCTTATGCGCGGGTTGCGCCGACAAAATGTGCTCAGGATGCTGCGAATGCCTTGGCGGCAACTCCATTCTTTGCTGCTGATGAAAAATCGTAAACGTAGATCCGGTGTCTTTTCGATCGCTGTCGGCGCCATGCTTTCCGCCCTTGCCATTATTATTATGGAGCTGGGCGCACTGTTAGAAATTGCAGACCTGACGGGAGCTATGCTGGCATCTCTTGTCATATGGTTTTTGCAGATCGAATTCTCCACATCCATTGCTGCCGGCGCTTTCTTTGTCGTTTCCCTGCTTTCATTTCTTTTGCTCCCAAGCAAGCTGCCAAGCTTTTATTTTATACTGCTTTACGGATGGTATCCTCTTTTGAAATACAAATGTGACAGTGCGCCTCTTTACCGATCTGTCAAATGGCTGATCAAGGTGGGCGCTTGGATCTTGGCGGTGACACTGGAGGAGATACTGGCAAGAAGCATACTTGGATATGTACAAAATGCTCTTATTACAGGACTCATCGTTATCATGACCTTCCTTTCCTATCTGTTGTATGACTATATGCTGACACGGATCGCCCTGATATATCGATATAAATGGAGAAAACACATTTTTAAGAGCTAATTTCTCACATACTTTTTTGTCTGATTCTTGACAAATATCAGTATTTATGATAGTATGAGAGGTAATCTGCAGAAAGGAGTCACTGCACATGAAGGCACTTGTCATCATCAATCCACGCGCCGGTAAGAAAAAAAGCCAGCATTTGCTCTATCCTATTACCGATATGCTGACCAAAGCCGGTTACCGCATCACCTGTTACAGCACACAGGGGCATGAAGACGCAACAAGAGTTGTCAAAGAGATTGGAAACGAATATGAACTCATCATCTGCTGCGGCGGTGACGGCACCTTTCAGGAGACCGTCAGCGGTGTAATGGCACTGCAGGACCGTCCGAGCGTTGGGTACCTTCCATGTGGAAGCACCAATGATCTGGCCAAAACACTCCACATTCCGAAAAAGCCCGAGGACAACCTGAATAACATTGTTTCAGGGAAAGGAAAACAACTCGACATTGGTCATTTCAATGATCAATATTTCACTTATATCACCTGCTTCGGCGCCTTCTCAGCCATCTCTTACCGTACCTCACAAAAGGTAAAGAACGTTATCGGTCACCTTGCGTATATCATGGGTGGATTCAAGGAACTTTTGCATATTCGTCCCATTCACCTGCGCTGGGAGTGTGATGGCGAAAAGGGCGAGGGAGACTACTATTTTGGCGGCGTTTCCAACACCACCTCCATCGGTGGAGTGTACAAGCTGCCCGAGGAAGCGGTGTGTCTGGATGACGGTATGTTTGAAATGGTCTTGATCCAAAGCGGAAAAAAATGGTCACTGCTTCGCAACCTTCTTTTCAAGAAGTTCAATGAACGTTCTCACAACCGATTGATCATACTGCGCGGAAAGCGTTTCACCTTCGATTTTGATGCACCCGTTGCTTTCACGCTGGACGGCGAATACGGAGGCGATCATACACATGTTGACATTTGCTGCGAGGGCGGTGCAGTCAAGCTGACATCCGCATCCGCCAATCAAGCAAAATAATCTATCAAGGGAGGGGATCACATGGGAGAGCATCCTGAAATACTGGATATATACGATGAAAATGCAAACCTGACCGGTAAGACGATCCTACGAGGAACACCGATCCGTAATGGCGAGTATTCTCTGTCGGTGCACATGTATATATACACACCAAAGGGCAAGTTTCTTTTGCAAAAACGCTCTACCAAAAAAAGATCACTTCCCGGCATTTGGAGCGTGACCTGCGGAGCCGTCAAGACAGGTGAGGATAGCATCACCGCCGGCATTCGGGAAGCAAAAGAAGAGGTAGGACTGGATATCCCTGCTGAATCATTCCGTTTTATTGAAAAGATCAAACGCCGTCACAGCTTTATTGATCTTTACTTTGTTGAACTTGATTTTGACATAAACGATTGCAAGCTTCAAAAGGATGAGGTGGATTCCGTTCGTATGTGCTCTGCATCCGAGCTACTGGCACTGATCCGCTCCTCTGAAAGCAGCAATAGCTCCTACGCTGCCGCTGTCGGACGAGCTATGAAAAAAATGAATTTAATATAGAGAACGCGTATACGACACGGTATACGCGTTTCTTGTATAACGAAAACCACGCGATAGTCGCGTGGTTCAAAAAAGGTTAACCGATGAAAAGAAATCCTCCGATTGTGTGATATACTAGAAACGACCTGCCA
>SVRH01000050.1 GCA_015064925.1 Oscillospiraceae bacterium
AGCAGTGGGAATCCTGCTTGGGGCAGGGGCAAGCGTAACATATCCGGATGATATATCTCTGGATGTAGACGGTGCAACCGCACTGCCGTATAACGAATTGTATGCTTGCTGTGATGCCGTGGTTGGCTTTGGTGGCGACGGATCGCTAATCAATCAAGCCCTTCAAGCTGCAAAATTCGGTAAAGCGTTGCTGGGATGCAACATGGGCAAGGTAGGCTATCTTGCCGAGGTTGAGCTTTCCGATCTGGATAGGATCGTTAGAGTCCTTGGGGATGATTATTCCATTGAAGAGCGGATGGTTTTGTCTGTGGATCACGGGTCAGAACGCAGCTTTGCGCTTAATGATGTGGTCGTATCCAGAGGTGCCAGAGCCAGGATCGCTGAGATCGGCCTTTTGGTGGACGGAAATGATGTTGGTACCTTCCGTAGCGACGGTTTGATCATCGCAACTCCCACGGGCTCCACAGCGTATTCACTGTCTGCCGGCGGATCGGTGATCGATCCTTTATTGGAGTGCATTGCGGTTACTCCCGTATGTCCGCACCAATTCGGTGCAAGACCCATGATTTTTTCTCCGTCGACTGCTCTGACGGTTGAGAATCGTTGCAGTGACGGTCGCAGTATTGCTATTTCACTGGACGGAAACGCCGACGTGGAGCTTTCATCGCAGGAATCCATTCGGATCCAAAGAGCAGAAATGAAATGTCGCTTTATCCGACTATCGCATCGGGTATTTTGTCATACCCTTCGTAAGATCAAAAAGTATTAGGAGCCGAAATGAAAAACAACAGACAAAAGCAGATTCTCAGCTTGATTGCCGAAAATGAGATCACCACCCAGGAAGAGCTGATCGAAAAGCTGCGCGAATCAGGATACAACGTGACGCAAGCAACGGTGTCCCGTGATATCAAGCAGCTCAAGCTCATTAAGATCCAAAGCGATAACGACACCTACAAATATGCACAGTCCGGTGCAGAAACCGGGCCCGCCATCAACGCAAAGTACGTGAACATCTTGGCAGAAACTGTGACCGGTGTTGACTACGCAGGACATTTGATTGTAGTAAAGACCTATAACGGTATGGCAATGGCAGCGGGCGCCGCCTTTGATTCCATGCGTTGGAACGGGATCATCGGCACCATTGCCGGAGACGATACCGTGTTTATTGCCGTTCGCAGCGAAGCATTTGCAAAAGAGATCAGCGAACGAATCCGTAGCATGAGCAATACCAAATAAAAAAAGAGAAAAGGAGGCAGCGGTATGTTGCGTGCGCTCCATATTGAAAATGCGGCATTGATCCGCCGCCTTGATATTGATTTTTCAGAGAAATTTACCGTTTTTACCGGAGAAACCGGTGCAGGTAAATCGATCATCATCGGTTCGCTGGGACTTTTGAGCGGTAGCCGTGCAGACAAGGAAATGATTCGCACGGGTGCCGACAAAATGGTGGTAGAAGGACTGTTTTCCGATCTTGATGACGCACTTTTGGCTGCGCTTGAAGCAAACGGTGTGAAGCCTGATGAAAACGGTGAACTGATGCTATCAAGAGTTGTGAGCCTTGACGGCAGGTCCATCTGTCGCATTAACGGAAGAGCCGTTCCGCTTGCGCTTTTGCGAACGGCAGGTCAACTTTTGATCGCGATCCACGGACAACATGATACCAAATCTCTGCTTGATCCCGCGACCCATTTGGCAGTACTGGACCGGTACGCAGCCAATGACGCCGAAAAGCAGGCATATAAGGACGTTTACCGTCGGATACAGAAGGTTAAAAATGATCTTTCCGTTCTTTTGAAAGAAAAAGCGGAAACAAAACGAATGGCAGAGCTACTCCGCAGTGAAGTCGCGCAGATCGAAAAGGCATCGCTGAAGGTGGGCGAGGTTGAGGAGCTGGAGCAAAAGAAGAAGTTTTTGCAAGGCGCTCGTCAGCTTCGCAAGCAAGCCAATACCGTTGTTCACGCACTGTATAAGAATGACAAGGGCGTATCGGCGGCCGATCTGATCGGTTACGCCATTACGGCAATTTCCGCAATGGACGATGCATTTCCGGAAAGAGAGAGCGCGCTTGAAAAGCTGACGGAATGCAAATTGGAGCTGGAGAGTATTGCTAACACGGCATCCTCTCTTTGTCTGCTTGCCGATGAAGATCCCGAGGCTGCGCTTGCTATGATCGAGGATCGGCTTGCGCAGATCGGCACTCTACAAAAGAAATTCGGGTATGACATAGAAACGATCATTTACCATGCCAAACACGCAAGAGAGCGGTTGGAGCTATTGGAACAGAGCGAGGGGCGTGAGGTATCTCTGCGTCAGGAGCTTGAAAAGCTGGTGCTGGAAGCAAGAGAACTGGCACTGAGGCTACATGAATGCCGCTGCGCTGCCGCAAAGCGCTTGCAAGAGGCTGTGTGTGATCAGCTGCAATATCTTGATCTGGGCAAGGTGCGCTTTGAGACGCCTGTTAATTTGCAGTACAATGATAAGCAGGTGCTGATGCTCAGCTCCGATGGAGCGGATAGCTTTGAATTTTTGATCTCCGCGAACGTGGGTGAGCCTCCCAGACCCATTGCCAAAATTGCATCCGGCGGTGAGCTTTCGCGTATTATGCTGGCACTGAAAACTGTCCTTGCCGATAGTGAGCAAACGCCTACGCTTATTTTCGATGAGATCGACACCGGTATTTCCGGCAAGACATCGCAAAAGATTGGATTTTTGATGAAAGAGATCGCACAAGGTACACAGGTGCTTTGTGTGACCCACTCTGCACAGCTGGCATCCTCCGCTACAGATCATTATAAGATCTCCAAATCAGAGGCGCAGGGAAGAACCGAGACCTCTATCACGGAGCTTGATATGGAAGGCAGGATCGATGAGCTTGCCAGAATCCTCGGTGGTGTGGAGATCACCGATACAGTGCGCAGAAACGCAATGGAGCTTTTACAGTATACAAAATAACGATTGTCAAGCGAGGTTGGCATGAATTTAATTGAAATTAAGAAACGTTTGGACGCTCTTTCAAAGAGCGGCAAGCTTGAATATAGAGAGAAAGCGCCTCTTTGCGATTACTCCTCTTTTCGAATCGGAGGATCTGCCGATTTTATCGTACATCCCAAAACAGAAACGGCTCTGATCGAGTTGATCGAGTTATTTAAGACGGCAGAATACCCCTTTTTGGTATTTGGAAATGCCAGCAATGTGCTGTTTGATGATGCAGGTTACCGAGGTGCTGCGATTTTTACCACAGAAATGCAAGGATATAGTGTGGATGGCACAACACTTACCGTTGCTTCGGGGATGTCCTTTACCTTGCTTTCTGCCAAAGCCCGTGATCACGGGCTTTCCGGTCTTGAATTTGCTTATGGAATTCCCGGAACAGTTGGTGGCGCCATTTACATGAACGCAGGCGCGTACGGCGGATCGGTTTCGGACCATTTGATTTCCTCGGTTGCCTATGATCCTGTCAAGCGCGAAGTGCTGACACTTAAAGGAGTACAGAGTCATCATTTCGGATATCGACACAGCTGCTACATGGAAAATGGATATATCATTCTTTCCGGCACCTTTTTGCTTGAAGAGGGTGATAAGGATGTCATTGGCGCAAAAATGAAGGATCTGATGGATAGTCGACGCACAAAGCAGCCACTGGAGTACCCAAGCGCCGGAAGCGTGTTCAAGCGCCCAGAGGGTTATTTTGCCGGTAAGCTCATAGAAGACGCCGGATTGAAGGGCTATGCGATCGGTGCGGCTCAGGTGTCGGAAAAGCACGCAGGCTTTATTATTAACCGAGGCGGCGCTACGGCTTCCGATGTGTGCGCTCTCATTGAGCATATCCAAAATACCATCTATACAAAATTCGGTGTCATGCTGGAGACCGAAATAATTCGTTTGGGTCAAGGAGAATAGGAATGTCGTTTGCTCAGGATACAAAAAACGATCTTTGTGGCATTGCGTGCCGCAGCAAGTGCTGCCGAATGTCGATGCTGTACGGGATCCTCATCTGCGCCAATACCTTTCAAAGAGATCGTATTCGCTTGATGACCGAGAATGAAAGAACCAGCGAAACGGTTCTGCGTTTACTCAAGGAGTGTGGTGTCAAGGGCAATCTGTATATCAGCGAGAAAAAATCCGGTGAGCAGAGATCGAACAGCTATAAGATCACGGTTGCATCCGCTTTGGATGTGAAAACTGTCCTGCAGTCCATCGGTCTTTCTGATAATGATGATCTTTCCGCAATTGATCGCGGGGTTTTTCACTGTCAAGATTGCTTTAAGCATTTTGTGAGAGGATTGTACCTCTCTGCCGGTACGATCAAGGATCCAAAAACCGGTTATCAGCTGGAGCTTATCTTCAGTAGAAACGATGTTGCTGCATCTGTATGTACTTTGTTTGAAGAGCAGGGAATCTCCCTTAAGCAGATCGCAAGACAGTACAGTTATGTCCTGTATAGCAAGGAAAGTGAATCCATTGAGGATTTTTTGACCTTCATCGGTGCGCATCAGTCGGCACTCACGATCATGGACGTAAAGATCTACCGCGAGATCCGAAACAATGCTAACCGCCAGAACAACTGCGAAACTGCCAATATGTATAAAATGACCAGCTCTGCACAAAATCAAATCCGAGCGATCCGCTGGTTTATCGATGCCGATCTGTTTTCTTCTCTGGACGAGGATCTGCAGGCAACGGCACTGCTGCGCCTTGAAAACCCGGAGGCATCGGTGCAGGAGCTGGCAGATATGCACAGTAAGGCAGTATCCAAATCCGGTGTTTATCATCGTCTGCAAAAGATCGTGAGTTTATGTCAAAAGAAGCAAAAGGAGTAATGTGAATGTCCTTTGTCCATTTACATCTGCATAGTGAATATAGCCTACTGGACGGAGCGTGCCGCATTTCGGAAATCCCTCTTTTGGCCAAGAAAAATGGGCACTCAGCCGTTGCGATCACCGACCATGGAAATCTCTACGGTGTTGTTGATTTTTATCGCGCCTGCAAGGCACAGGGAATTAAACCCATCATTGGATGCGAGGTGTACGTTGCTCCTCGCAGTATGATGCAAAAGGAACGGCAGGACGCAAAATATTACCACCTTGTTTTACTTTGCAAGAATGAAATTGGATATAAAAATCTGATTCACATGGTTTCCCGATCCTATACCGATGGGTTTTATTATAAGCCACGTATTGATAAAGAGCTGCTGGCTGCCCACAGCGAAGGGTTGATTGCCTTATCAGGTTGCGTTGCCGGACAGATTGCACAGCAGATTTTAATGGGCGACTTGGACGCAGCCTTCAATACTGCCCGTGATATGAAGGAGATCTTTGGGGATGATTATTACCTGGAGATCCAAAATCACGGCATTTCAGAGGAGCAAACCGTAAGAGAAGCACTTGCCAAGATCTCAAGGGAGCTTGACATTCCTTTGGTTGCCACAAATGACGTTCATTATCCCACTCGTGCCGATGCAGAAACGCAAGCGATCATGATGTGCATTCAAACAGGTCACCAGATTAAGGACGGTAGACCGCTGGGCTTCGAATGCGATGAATATGACTATAAATCAGATGCGGAAATGGAAAGTCTGTTCGCTTCGTATCCAAATGCCTGTAAGAACACGTCTGTCATTGCAGAAAAGTGCAGCTTCGACTTTGATTTTCATACACGTCATCTGCCTACCTTTCCTTTAGAGGAAGGTAAAAATGCAGATACGGTATTGCGTGGTCTTGCCGAGGAAGGGCTTGAGCGTCGAAAGAATGCAGGCGAGCTTGACCTTATAGGTCACACGTTTGAAGACTATAAATTTCGCATGATTTACGAACTGATGATGATCTCCAAAATGGGGTACAGTGACTACTACCTTATCGTCAGCGACTTTGTCAGTCATGCCAAGGACAAGGGCATCCCCGTCGGCCCAGGCAGAGGCTCCGGAGCGGGTAGCCTTGTGGCATATTTGATTCGTATCACCGAGGTTGACTCCATTCGCTACGGGCTGTTATTCGAGCGCTTTTTGAACCCGGAGCGTATCAGTATGCCTGACTTTGATATTGACTTTTGTTATGAACGCCGCGACGAAGTGATCGACTACGTGGCAAGCAAATACGGAAGCGATCACGTGGCGCAGATCGCCGCATTCGGAACTATGGCAGCCAGAGCCGCTATTCGAGACGTAGGACGCGCTCTTTCCATGCCATATGCGGATGTAGACCGAGTGGCAAAGATGATCCCACACGCCGCCAACGTGACCGTGAAAGGTGCACTTGACAGCGATGAAAAGCTACGGCAACTGTATCAGAGTGATGCTAGCGTAAAGGAGCTGATCGATCGTTCCATGGCGCTGGAAGGAATGCCGCGCCATCTGACCATCCACGCTGCAGGTGTTGTGATTACAAAGGATCCGGTATCCGATTACGTGCCGCTGACCACCAGTTCAGACAGTGTGTTAACGCAGTTTGACATGGATACGGTAGCAGATCTCGGACTACTGAAATTTGATTTTTTGGCACTGCGATATTTGACGGTGCTTGATCACGCGTCAAAGGCGGTCGCACTTAAGGAAGATGGATTTGCCATTGATAAGATTCCCGAAAATGACGAGGAAACACTGGCTTTGATTGCGGCCGGCGATACTGCCGGAGTGTTTCAGCTTGAATCGCAGGGGATGCGCAGATTGCTCAGCTCCATGCGTCCCCGTTCCATTGAGGATATCATGATCGCCATCGCGCTTTACCGCCCCGGTCCCATGGACTCCATTCCCGAATTTTTGAGCAATCGCCAAAACCCGTCCGGAATTTCCTATCCCGTGGAGCAGATACGTGATATTCTTGCAGATACCGCAGGCTGTATTGTTTATCAAGAACAGGTCATGCAGATCTTCCGTACAGCGGCAGGGTATTCCTACGGCAGAGCGGATCTGGTTCGCAAGGCAATGTCGAAAAAGAATGCTGAGGTCATGGAAAAAGAACGTGCAGGATTTATAGATGGATGCGTGAAAAACCGCATCTCCAAGGAAAGTGCCAATGCTCTGTTTGACCGAATGGCAGCATTTGCAAGCTATGCATTTAACAAAAGCCATGCAGCAGCATATGCCATCCTCTCTTATCGTACAGCATATTTAAAGGCACATCACAGAGCTGAATACTTTGCAGCGCTGCTTAGCTCCACTATGGGCAATCAGCAGAAAACAGCGGAATATATTGCGGAATGTGCCGAACACAAAATATCCGTGCTTCCACCCGATATTCGGCGAAGTATGCAGGGATTTACCGCAAATCAGGGTAACATTCTGTTTGGACTTTCTGCCATCAAAGGTATCGGCGACGGCATGGCGCGTTCGATCGTTAAAATACGAAATGAAAGAGCCTTTACGGACATTTTTGATTTCGCCAAGAGAACCGTCTCCATCGGACTTGGAAAGATCCAGTTAACCTCATTGATCCACGCAGGTGCTCTTGACTGCTTCGGTATTTACAGAAGCAGACTGCTCGCAATGGTAGAACCGATCCTTAACCGTGCTTCCGAACAAAACCGTGAAGCCATGTCGGGACAGACCAGTCTGTTTGGCGATGACAGTCAGGTGTACGTTAAGCCTCTTGAATTTCCGGAGCTTCCCGAAATGCCGATGTCTGAGCTTTTGCGATACGAAAAGGACTGTACGGGTATGTATCTTTCGGGTAGCCTGCTTACCCCTTACCGAAACGCTATCCGTCGTACGCCTCACGTTCCCATATCCGATATTTTAAGTTCTTTTGATGAAGAATCAGATGGCGCACAAAAGGTCTTTGACCGTCAAAAGGTCAGTGTGTGTGCCGTTGTAAGCGGGGTGCTGCAAAAGAAAACCAAAAACGGATCGCCTGTGTGGTTTTTGACCTTGGAGGACGAGTTTGCATCGATAGAAGCGATTTGTTTTTCGGGAAATGCAAGCATTGCCTCGATCGCCAAAGACACCGTAGGCGTGTTTCACGCCACTGTTTCTGCCAAGGAGGACGGCGAAGTGAAGCTGCTGCTGGAAAGCTACTTGCCTCTTGCTGAAAACGGCAAGGAGGATACGGAAAGAGCTGTTCCAAAACCCGTAAGCAGCAAAGCATCCGGTAATAAAAAGCTGTATTTGAAGATTCCGTCCCTGGACAGCAAGGAAAGAACGCGGGTGGAGTCACTCATTTCCATTTTTCCGGGTAAGACTTGCGTAATTTTTTACGACGGTAAATACCATAAGCACGAGAAGGGAATGGAAGTAAGTGACACCGTGCTTAAAGTGCTTCGTCAGATTCTTGGAGATGACAGCGTGGTTTTGCAATAACTTTTATTTCATTCACAGTTTGGTAAAAAACTCGGTGTATACTGAGTACAGAAGATTGAATTATAAAGGGGATCGTATATGAAGGATCCAAACAAAAAAATAATCGTACCCGAAAAAATAAAAAATGCGTTCCGCGTGGCGGGAAATCATATTCTCAAGGGCGCTAAACGTGTGGGCTCTGCCACGCTTCGTTTTCTGCGTACCGCTTGGGCTGCTACGCTTCGTTTTTTTCGGAATAAGCCGCTTCTCAAAAGGATCGGCAGAGAAAGTGCTAACAGTCTACTGATCGCAGGACGTGTTTTTCGAAACATTTTCTATGCGATGATGAATACCTTTCTCACCGTCCTTTTGGTCATGGGTGTGACAGGTGTGATCGTGGCTTGCACATTCGCACTGTATCTCTACAACTACGTAGACGCAACCGTGGAGGAGTTTGATATGATCTCCACCGAGCAGGACCAGACCACAATGATCTATTACGTTAACGAGGACGGAGAGATCATTGAGCTGGAAAGTCAACGTTTGCACAGCGATGAAAACCGCATTTGGGTTTCCTATGATAATATTCCGAAATATCTGAAGGATGCTTTTGTTGCCATCGAGGACAAGCGATTCTTCGACCACAACGGTGTAGACTGGATCAGAACCGTACGTGCAACTGCGCTATTTGCCGTAGGTCAATCCGACTCAGGCGGTTCGACCATTACCCAACAGCTGATCAAAAATACAACGGGAGAGGATTCCTTCACCATCCAGCGAAAGATAGAGGAAATTTTCCGCGCCTTGAATCTTGAAAAGAGCAAGAGCAAGGAAGAGATCCTGGAATTGTACCTCAATACGATCTACCTCTCACAGGGATGTAACGGTGTAAAAACCGCCGCCGAAAAGTATTTTGGCAAGGACGTATCCGAGTTATCTTTGATTGAATGCGCGGCAATAGCGGGTATTACGCAAAATCCTTATAAATGGGATCCTATTTTACACCCTGAGAACAATAAGGAACGCCGTGACAACATTCTGATTCAGATGTATGAACAGGGTAAGATTAACCGCAGTGAGTTTGAATCAGCTCACGATAAGGAGCTTGTACTATATACTCCGCCGGAAGAGGATGAGGATACCATTCCTGAAGAGGAAGAGAGTATCGTGGACGGTGTCAAGCAGGAGGCAAACTCCTGGTACACCGATACCGTTGTGGAGGATGCCATTGATCTTCTGCAGGAAAAGTACAACGTAAGCGAAGCGGTCGCCTCTCAGATGCTGTACGCCTCCGGTCTGCAGCTTGTCATCGCCATGGATGAAAAGGTGCAGAGTACGCTGGAAGCAGTCTATGAGGATGATGCGCTGTTTACGCAGATCATCGGAAAAACGGGAGAGCTGATCGCTCCCGAGTCGGCTATGATCGTGCTGGATCCCACAAATGGCAACATTTTGGGTATAGTAGGCGGACGCGGCGAAAAAACCAAGAGCCGTCTATACAACTGTGCCACTATGGCAAAGCGTCAATCCGGTTCTTCCATCAAGCCACTGTCTGTGTACGGTCAAGGCTTACAATCGGGAAAGGTAACCTGGAGCACGGTGTATGACGATGCACCGGTTGAGTTCTGGAAGACAACAAGCAACGGCAGCACCACCTACCGCGCTTGGCCTAAAAACTCCCCTGCCACCTACGGAGGTCTGACAACGGTTGCCGACGGCATCACACGATCGGTCAATACGCTGGCAGTACAGATCCTATCAGACGTTGGCATTCGTGAGTCCTTTGATTTCTTAACACAAAAGCTTCATTTCACCACGCTTGTCGAGGAAAAGGTGATCAATGATAAGGTGTATACGGACCTCGAGCTTTCCTGCCTTGCGCTTGGCGGTCAAACCGACGGAGTCACTGTCAGAGAGCTTGTCGGTGGCTACACAATGATCACCAATGACGGCGTATTCTGTGAGCCGAGATCTGTTTTGCAGATCAAGGATAGAAACGGAAATATCCTGATTGATAACCGTTTGGAAACGGAAAAGGCACTGTCTGTGGAAAATGCAGCCATTCTTACCCGTATGATGATGAGGGTTATGAATATGGGTACCGGCTCCAGCTCGACCCTTTATAAAAAGATCAATACCGCAGGTAAGACAGGTACAACCTCCAGTAACTATGACAGATGGTTCGTTGGCTTTACCCCGTACTATTTGGGCGGCGTTTGGTTCGGATACCGAAACCAGCAATCCATCACAGGCTATTCCGGCAACCCGGCACTGAAAATTTGGGACTATGTGATGCTGCAGCTCCATGATGAAATCATCAAAAATGCATCGCAAGCAGGGGGTACACTGAAAAGGTTTGAATTGCCGTCTACGGTGATCGAAGCACAGTACTGTCGCGACTCAGGAAAGCTTGCCACACAAAATTGCCGTACCGGCGACCCGCGCGGAAGCCGTGTAGAAAGCGGATATTTCACGGCTGATCAGCTTCCAACGGAATACTGTGACTGTCACGTAACAGTGGACTACTGTACGATAGGCAAGGGAATTGCCTGCGATGCCTGCCCGGAAAGTGCCATTAAGCAGGTGGCGTTGATTCACGTGCCCGACAGAAGCTATCCCGCATGGACTAAGGTCACTGACGCACAATATGTGTACAGGCAGCTCGAGGTTGGACAGAAATTCCGTGTAGGTGCCAGCTATGCGTTCTTTGAAACGCAGAGAAAGTCAGGTGAGTATTTCGGTACCTCCTCCGTCAGTTCGGCATACAATCGTGTGTGCACCTCCCACTATATTGTGAACACCTCTTACGAGGGTAAATACAATAAGGCGCCCATTAACACCTCGATTCCTACAGGTTCACTTCTTGAGCTTCCTTCATTTCCTTATACAGTTAGACTTGAAACAACCGTAGAAGAAAGAAAGAGAGCTTCATAAACAGAATCTAACCAAAGACACGTTTATTCTATGAATAGACGTGTCTTTTTCTTTATATATTGGTGTTGAGGTGATTGTATGTCATTTATTAAACGCTTATTAGCGGATCTAAGGACCACAGAGCCCATATATCCGCTATGCGGAGGCATTGGGCTTTCTGTTTTAGGGTTCATCACGCTGATGTCCAGCGGATGTCATCCTGCATATCGCTGGTTACTACTACCAAGATCTGCGCTGCCTTACTGGATATTTGCGATGCTTGGCATTTTTCTGTTCTTTTTGATGGGGGCTGCCATTGGCATTATTTTTTCAATGTCAAGCTGCCAACACGGAGTTTATTCATCCGCACTTTGTATGCTTCTTGACGCAGTACTTATTATGGTTTGGTATCACGTCTTATTTCGTACGCACGGGAGCTTTATAGCTATGATCATTTTACTGGCGGCAATGATGCTTTGGGGTTTAGCAACACTCAACATTGCCGGCTATCACATTTTGATACCGTTCATCAGTCTACCTGTATTGCTTATACAGTTCCATTTTCTTTGGTTGAATATTGGCATACGGTTTTTAAACTAGGAGGTAATTATGAAAAAACTGATAGCGATTTTGATTTGTATAGCACTGTCTTTTCCGGCAATTCCTTGCCGTGCTGAGGATTTTGAATTTGCAGCCGACAGTGTGATTTTAATGGAGGCAAAAACAGGACAGATCTTGTATGAAAAAAACGCTGACAAACCGCTGCCACCCGCTTCGGTAACAAAAATCATGACGATGCTGCTAGTAATGGAAGCACTGGACAACGGCAAGATCCAACTGAGTGATAAGGTAAGTGTCAGCGAGCATGCGGCAAATATGGGCGGCTCACAAGTATATCTGGAGCCCGGAGAAATGATGACAGTGGATGAACTGTTAAAATGTGTTGCGGTTGCTTCGGCTAATGATGCTGCAGCAGCGCTGGCTGAGTATTTGGAGGGTAGCGAAGAAACGTTTGTAAAAAAAATGAACGAGCGTGCACAGGAGCTTGGTATGAAAAATACCTGTTTCGAAAATACCAACGGTCTGGATGACACAACAAATAACCACGTTACCTCAGCGCGCGATATAGCCGTTATGTCAAGAGAGCTTTTAAAGCACGAGCAGATCTTCAACTATACAAAAATCTGGATGGACACCGTGCGAAACGGCAGCTTTGGACTGACCAATACCAATCGTTTGATCCGTTTTTATAAGGGTGCCAACGGTCTGAAAACAGGCTCAACATCCAAGGCGGGCTTCTGTATTTCTGCAAGCGCCGAGCGCGATGGCTTGCAGCTGATCGCAGTTGTAATGGCAAGTCCCACACGGGATGATCGTAATCAAACGGCAGTAAAGCTATTGGATTTTGGATTTGCCGGTTATTCGTTTTATGAGGATCTGCCCGAGAACACATTTGTTGATGTTGTCGGCAGTATGAAAAAACAAGTGACTGTTGGCGTTAAAGAGCAGTTCTCATATCTTGCAAAAAAAGAAGAGAAGGTGAAAATTGAGCGTGTGATCGAATTGCCACAACAATTGAAAGCCCCTGTGCTACAAGGAGACTCTGTTGGCAAAATACGATATTTAATTGACGGAAAAGAGATCGGTTTTACGGATATTTTGGCAAAACAAGACGCAGAGCGCATAGGATTTGCCGATCTATTTAAATTTGCATTAAAAAAAATGGCAATATTTTAAAAAGCCCTTGAATATTTTGAAAAGATAAGTTATAATAGACTAAATATAATGCTTTAAACGGAGGATGTAGTATGTCTATCAGACTGAATGACACATATCTGAAACCTTTTATAAAAAAAGAAGAATATACCGCAATCGAAAATGAAATCAAGGCATCTCTTGCCACCACTGCCGCCAAAAACGGCGCAGGCAACGATTTTCTCGGATGGCTGGATCTGCCCGAAAATTTCGATAAAGAGGAGCTTTTGGCGATCGAAGCTGCTGCTGCCGACATTCAACAGATGTGCGACGTGCTGCTGGTCATCGGCATCGGCGGTTCTTATCTTGGTGCCCGTGCAGCCGTTGAATTCGTGCACGGCCCTCGCTATAACAATCTGAAAAAGGATACTCCCGATATCTATTTTGTGGGCAACGATATCAGCCCCTCCACCGTGGCTGAGCTTCTTTCCATCATCGACGGCAGGGAAGTGTGCCTGAACGTGATCTCCAAGTCGGGTACCACCACCGAGCCCGCCATTGCCTTCCGTATTTTCCGCGAGTATATGGAAAACAAATACGGTGAAGCGGAAGCGTCGAAACGAATCTTCTGCACCACCGATAAGGCACGCGGTAAGCTCAAGGAGCTCTCCGACAAAAAGGGATACCGTACCTTTGTGGTACCGGATGATATCGGCGGAAGATTCTCGGTTCTGACTCCCGTAGGTCTTCTTCCTATCGCTGTGTCGGGCGCAAACGTGCGCGAAATGCTGAAGGGTGCTGCCGATGCCAGAGCAAAGTATCTGTATGAAACCGATCTTGATAAGAATGACTGCCTGAAGTATGCAGCGATCCGCAATATTCTGCTTCGCAAAGGTAAGTGCATTGAGATCCTTGCCGGCTACGAGCCCGCTTTCGCCATGACCTGCGAATGGTGGAAGCAGCTGTACGGTGAGAGTGAGGGTAAGGGCGGCAACGGTCTGTATC
>SVRH01000123.1 GCA_015064925.1 Oscillospiraceae bacterium
GGCACGGATGAGATCCTCGCCGTAGCCGGTGACCGCCGAGGAGCGGATGCGGATGCGATCCCCCAGGAGTGCATAGATATGCGTCAGCTGCTCTTTGATGATCTGAACGGGGTTACCGCGATTGGAATCGTAGTAGGAATACAGGATCTCTGCGTTTTCGGAAAGCAGAGTTAATTTCGTTGTGGTAGAGCCGCAGTCGATGCCGAGGTAGGCATCGCCCGTGTAGGCGCTTATGTCAACGGTGGGGACGGTGTTCTTTGCATGACGGGCAAGAAAATCATCGTACTGCGCCTTTGATTCAAACAAAGGCGGCAGAACGTTTCCTGCCTTTTTTTCTTCGGTAGCACAGGATAGGGCGGCTATGAGTGTGCGGATGCCGGTGACGGGGCAGTTGCGACTGTAGTGCGCTGCGCCCATGGCTACCGCAAATCTTCCGTATTCGGGGAAGATGGCGTGTTCGTCGTCCAGCTTCAGCGTTTCCTTGAAGCGTTCGCGAAGGCCCTTGCAGTAATAGAGCGGGCCGCCGAGGAACATGACCTTACCCTCGATCTTGTGACCTCTGGCAAGGCCTGCGATGGTCTGATTGACCACTGCCTGAAAGATGCTGGCGGCAATGTCTTCCTTGCGTGCGCCCTGATTGAGCAGAGGTTGAATGTCGGTCTTGGCAAACACACCGCAGCGTGAGGCGATGGGGTAGATCTTTTGGTGGTCAAGACTGAGCTTGTCCAGCGTGTCCACGTCCACGTCAAGCAGGGTTGCCATTTGGTCGATGAAGGCACCCGTGCCGCCTGCGCAGGAACCGTTCATGCGTTCGTCGGGCATTCCGTATTTGGAAAGGAAGAGGATCTTGGCGTCCTCTCCTCCAAGCTCAATGACGGTGGTGGTTTCCGGCTCGGTGCAGCGCACGATCTCACCGGTGGCATATACCTCCTGCACGAAGGGCAGGTTGGCAGCCTTGGCTGCGCCCAGCCCCGCAGAGCCCGATACAGCCACGGTAAAGGGATGCCCCTCCAGTAAAGGGGCTGCGTCCTTGACCAGCTCCAGCGCCTTTTGACGCACGAAGGAGTAGTGGCGCTCGTAGCGCTCGTAGATTCGGTTGTCACACTCGTCGAGTACAACGAGCTTTGCAGTGGTGGAGCCGATATCGATGCCCATTGACCAAATTGCATTTTTGTTCATCATAGTATTTTTCCTTTGTCGCAGATAAAAACCAAATATGCATATATACTCATTATACCTCTTTTTTAGAAAAAATGCAATACACAGATTGCTGATAATGTGAGGTGAAACGCGATTTTTTGGCATTTTACACAAAAAAGAAGCTGGATTTTTGGTTAGAATGTCAAATAACGAGATTTGGCAAAGATTCGGTAAAAGTTTGAAAAGTGCCCTTGACAAACGAGCGCGGGACGAATATAATAAATAGGAAATAAATATTTAAGAAAAGAAGGGATATCATGATTTATTTAGGTGAAGTGGCAAAGTCCGCACTTTCGGTCATTTTTATCGTATTTGCCATTTCCGCAATCGGCTATTTGCTTGGCCGCGTTACCGTTAAGGGTATTTCCCTGGGAACGGCAGGCGTCCTGCTGTCGGCACTGTTGTTCGGTATTGCAGTGAGTTATATTCCGAACGGCTTTACCATTGGTGATAGTGTTATCAATTTGTATAACAAAAGCAATTTTACGCTTGTTTCCAATATCGGTACGGCGCTGTTTGTAACCGCAGTCGGCTTGATCGCGGGTCCCAAGTTCTTCCGCACGTTTAATCGCAAGTCCATGTCCTACATTCTGATGGGCGTGATTTTGATTTTGGTTTCCGGTGTTTCCGCATTTGCCTTGATGAAGATCACCGGCACCTCTTCTGCAATGATGACCGGTCTGCTCACCGGTGCGCTTACCACCACTCCCGGCTTCTCTGCTGCAGGCGACGGTATTGCGTCTACCATGAGCGGTGCAGAAGCGGAAGCAGCTTTGGGTGAAGTTTCCGCAGGCTACGGTATCGCATATATCTTCGGCGTGCTTGGTGTGGTTCTGTTCGTGCAGATCATGCCCAAGCTGCTCAAGATCGATATTGCCAAGGAACGCGAAAATTTTGTGGCTGCCAACACTGTTAAGATTCCCGAAGCAAAGGGCAAGCGGATTCAGATCGAAGAATTCGGATTCTTCCCCCTCTTCCTGACCATCGCGCTCGGTGTTCTCATCGGTGCCATCAAGATTCCCGGTCTCAACTTCTCGCTGGGAACCTCCGGCGGTACGCTGGTAGCAGGTCTGATTGTTGGTCATTTCGGTCACATTGGTCCGATCGATATGAAAATCTCTAAGCAGACCTTGAACTTTGTGCGTGAGCTTGGTCTGGTACTGTTCCTCGTTGGTGCAGGCGTGCCCGGCGGCGTTCAGTTCATTAGCGCAGTGAAGGCAGCGCCCCTGTCTCTGCTGTACGGCTTCATTCTGATGCTCATTCCGTTGGTCATTGGTTACCTGTTGGCAAGATACGTGTTCAAGCTTTCTATCTTCAACAACCTCGGCGCCATCACCGGCGG
>SVRH01000051.1 GCA_015064925.1 Oscillospiraceae bacterium
AGGATCGCAAGCAGCCTCGCATCGTCATCACCGACAGCGAGCACCCCTGCATTCTGGAGCCGGCAAAGGCGCTGGAGGCAGCGGGCGTGGAGGTCGTGCGTCTTTCCACTCGCAAGGGATACGTGGATCCCAACGAGCTTTTGGATGCTATCAATCCCAGAACCGTCCTGCTCTCGATCATGCACGTCAACAACGAGACGGGAGCGGTCTATGACGTCCCCAACCTCTTCCGCATGGCAAAGGCACAAAAATCGGATCTCATTTGCCACACCGACGCGGTACAGGCATTCCTGAAGATACCCTTCCGCGCCGACAAATGCTCCTGTGACATGGTTTCCATCAGTTCCCACAAGATCCACGGTCCTAAGGGTGCCGGTGCACTTATTGTTCACAAGGACTTACTCCAAAAAAGGAACCTTGCCCCCATACTGCTGGGCGGTGGGCAGGAACGCAATCTTCGTTCCGGTACGGAAAACACGGTCTGCATCGCAGGCTTTGGCGCTGCCGCCAAGGAAGGCGCAGAGATGCTGAGAGATAATGTCATGGCAATGGCAGAGCTGCGGCAGTATCTGATTGACCGTCTGCCAAGTGAGGTGCGTGCCAATCTTCCGCCAAAGGCAGCCCCTCACATTCTGAATATTACCCTTCCCGGTATAAAAAGCGAAACCATGCTCCACTTCCTTTCGGGACACGGCTGCTACGTCTCCAGCGGCTCTGCCTGCTCCTCCAACGGAAAGGGCGGCAGCTACGTTCTGCGTGCCTTCGGGCTTTCGGACAGAGATGCGGACACCTCCATTCGCATCAGTCTTAATCCTTCCATCACACAAGAGGATCTGGACTACTTTCTTGCAGCACTGCAGCTGGGGCTTGACACGCTGGTGCGGATCCACTAAAGCAAAAAACGGCTCTTTCGAGCCGTTTTTTGCTTTTATCAGTATGTTGTTCGTTGCCACACGATCGTCCCCGTTGCCCGTTCCACAAGCGCACCGTTTTCGATCTTGAAATATGGATTGTCACCAATGATCGCGATTTCCTTGAGCGATATACAGCCATCAAAGGCACCCTTCCCGATGATCATAATACTGTCGGGAATGGTGATCCTTTCAAGCTGCGTTAACCCGGCAAAGCCGTACTCCATAATTTTATTGACCACCTTGTCTTGCCACATGGAGCCAATAACGATCTCGGTATCGGTGCAGTTTTCATTTGCTTTCACCTGAGCAAAGCTTCCTTCCTCTGTCTCATACTGCGAAACAATACAATTTCCGCTGAACTTAACCATACCACAATTGGTACACATCCCGTTTTCAAAAGCATGGGGCAGTTGGTAAATTGACATATGATCCTGCATCACCTCACCGCACAATCTGCACACCATACGCGGTGTTTGCCCAAACCTTTGACACGTCGCCTCTTCGCCGCCTTGAAGGACGATCTCGTGAGCACAGCGGTTTTCCAGCCATGTGCGTGTAACGCCGGTATAATAAGTGTAAACAGATTCACCCAGCTTCCAGTCATCGGGAATGGTCGAGATGGCAAAATGAAGCTTTGTAACATTCCAGCCGCCGACATTCTGTCCCATTTTCATAACCGATTTGGGAATATACAACTGCTTAAGATTGCGGCAATCTTGAAACGCACGATCGTCGATCTGCTCCAAATGATCGGGAAGGTAGACGTTACCCAGCTGATAGCAGCTTAAAAAGGCTTCTGCACCGATGGATCGCAGTGAATCGGGCAAATACACCCTGTGCATACCACTATTGTTACTGAATGCACGGACACCGATGCTTTGCACGTTCTTTCCCAACACAGCGACACGCAGCGCGTTGTTTGTAAAAGCGTAGTCGGCAACTTCATCAATTCCCTCGCCAATATAAACGCCCCATAATTCGCAGTTGGCAAACGCACCCCTTCCGACCCACTTGGCTTCATCGGGAAGCACCAATATTCTGACCACTTCTTGGTTAACTGTCAGAACAAACCTGGCAGCACCAATGCCCTTTCCGTGATCGCTTTCACAAAAGCCCACAAGATCGCTGGTATCGATCGTCTGAATATTGCATCCGTCAAACGCCTTACTTTCTATTATGCGGGAGCCTTTTCCAAAATGGATTTTTGTCAAATGCTCATTTTTGAAAAATGCCTGCGTTCCGATGATCCGCAAGCTGTCAGGAAAATCAATTTCCTCAAGCGAGCAGTAACGGAATGCCTGGCTTCCGATATAGGCTACTCCTTTTCCAAACGAAACCTGATGTAGATTGATACAGTCGCAGAAGGCACCTGATGAAATAATCTGAACCGAATCGGGGATATGGATCTGAGTCAGGGTTTCATTCTGCTCAAACACATACGGTGCGATGATTTTAACACCGTTTGAGATCTGAAAGCTCTTACCTGCGCACAAAAGTGTCCCTGTTTCTTTTTCCAAAAGGCAGTTGCCCTGCACCTCGTAGTAATGATTGGCGGGATCCACCTCGAAAACAACGCCCTGCTTGCCGCCTGATCTGACAATCCGTTCTCCAATATGCAAAACCGATGCGCCAACGGTCAAGCTTTTCATGGACTCACAGTCATAAAACGCCTGACTGCCGATCGTTTGCAGTGTCTGCCCACCCTCTACTGTTTCCAGCGCGGTGCAGCCATAGAATGCCTTTTTGCTAAGGCGAACAAGCGAATCGGGCAGCCGCACAGCGCTCAGCAAGCGACAGTTCTGAAATGCCGCGTCTGCCAAAAGCTCGGTGCCGTTTGCAATCTCGTACTGCTTCGCCTTGAGCGTTTCCTTAGCCTTGATCAAATAACTGTCGAGATACAAAACGCTTTGATCAAACGACCAGTTCTCAGCGGTATTGTAGTATGCAGTTGTGTAGAACGCCTTTTCCCCAATACGCAAAATTCCGGGCTCTGTATGAATCTTCGCAAGATTTGAGCAGCGGTCAAAGGCATAATCACCGATATACAAAAGCGACTGCGGAAATATCACCTCGGTCAAAAATGAGCAGCCGTCAAATGCCTTATCCGCAATACACTTCGTTCCGTGCTTCACCGAAAAAGCGCCCTTGGTATTTGTCTTAACGGAAACAAGGTAATCTCCAAGATACAGTCCGCCGTCCTTCCAGTTCTCGGTATTTTCATAGCACGCCGTACCTAAGAATGCCCCCTGCCCGATTTCGGAAATGTTCAAGCCGAAGAGCACCGAAGAAAGATCACTGCAGTTTTGAAAGGCGCCCGTTCCCACCCTCGTTACCTTGTCGGAAATCACTACCGTGTTGATCCTTTTCTGATTACGAAAGGCTCCGTCGCCAATGGCGGTTACCGCAAGCCCCGCATGGGTCTCGGGGATGACGAGTATTTCCGCATTATACGCTCCGATTCCCACAACGGTATAGCTTTGACAGTCTTCATTCAACAAATAGTCAAGATCCTTGATTTCGTCGCTCGGCGGATCGGTTGGATCGGTAACCTCCGAGCCACCGGGGATCTCGCTGCCACCGGGGATCTCGCTGCCGCCGGGGATCTCACTGCCATCGGGAGGCAGGGGATCCTCCGAGCCATCGGGCACTATGGAGCCGTCGGGTAAGGGAGGAAGATCTTCCTGTGGAGCCTTGCTTTGTGGAAAAAGCATACTGAACACGATAAACAGCATAGCAAACAGCAAACAACTAGCCAGCGCCGCGATAACGATACGATCTGTTTTCTTATTCATTCTCTCACTTCCCTTCTTTTTCATTCTATCACAAGAGCCGCATGATGTCAATCGATTATTCAGAGGTTGTACACATAGACAACAACAAGGGACTGCGCATACGCAGTCCCTTGTTGCCTGTTTTAATGTTTTTTCTTGCGAACCGCAAGGAAGCCTGCTACGCCGCCGATCACGACCGCAGCGATCACCGCAACGATCACAACCACCTGCGAGGGTCCGCCTGCGGTGTTGTTCTTCTTGGTTTCGTCATTTGTGTTGTTGCCTGCATCGCTGCCTTCGTCGGTTCCTTCACCGGGCTTCACAACGCTTCCGTCGCCGGGCAGATTTGCCGTACCGTCATTTTCGGTACCGCTGCCTTCGCCCTCACCGCCTGCATTTCCGCCCGCATTCACGGGAGTCATCATGACGGTATAGCCGCCGCCCGCCAACAAATTGAAGCTCAGCACGCTTTCGCTTGTCACAGTCTGCGATTTAGCGATCAGATTGGTGCGACCCGCGCCATCCTGATAAATAACCGCCTTATAGGTAACGCCTTCCTCCAGGAAATCCAGAGGCATTTCCAGGCCCTTGGTCATATCCTTTGCAATGGCTGCTGCATACCACAGGTCGCCGCTGCGTCTTGCTATCATGGTATGCTTGCCGATCTCACCGCCAATGTAGTGAGTATCGTCCCAAGCAGCGGGCAGACCCACAAGGAAGGGCTTGGCAATGCTCTTGTAATATTCGCTCCAGGAGCTTGCCATACAGGGAATACCGCATTCGTACAGCACGTTCATTGCCAGCTGTGCGCCCGAGGTGGTACCCGTACCGGTGGGGGTCAGACGGGGAGTCAGGTCCATGGGACCGACCACACCACGGGTATAGGGCCAAACGGTCAGGTTGAAGCCGTCATATCCGCCGTATTCTTCGCCGTTGACCGCTTCTCTGTTCAGAATGTTGGGATACTGGATACGTTCACCGGTGGGCTTGTTGGCACCGTGGCAGTTCACGACCATCTTCAGCTCTGCGCAGCGCTCGTAGATCGCCTTCATCTGAGCCAGCGTTGCCTGATTTTCATTATCGAAGAAGTCTGCCTTGATACCCTTGATGCCGTAGCCTGCCAGCTCGTTTAAGAAGTCCAGACGCTCTGTGGTGTTCAGGTCGATATACTTGACCCATACCAGCAGTCCCACGCCCTTTTCCTCGGCGTACTTTACCAGATCGTCAAACCAGGGGAACACGCCCTGATATGCCTTTCCTGTGCCGGCAGGTGCATTGGGCTGCCAGCCTTCGTCAAGGATCAGGTACTTCCATTTGAATGCAGACGCCAGGTCAACGTATCTCTTGATGGTGTTGTAGTCTCTCTGTCCGCCGTAGCCCTCAGACAGCCACATCCATGCGGTGACACCGGGCTCTACCCAAGAAAAGTCCTCGGTCGTGCGTTCCACCAGCTTTTCGGACATATCGCTTTCCACAATGGTACCAAGATCGCCGGTGATGCCCCATCTCCAGGGAGAGGTAAAGGAGGTTTCCACCACTGTTTTGGATACAACGGGCGCAAAATTCAGCTTCAGCTTATTGTTGCCGATGCCGTAGGTCACGGAACCGGGATATACATCAGTATACAGATCGGATTCGCACAGCAGCACATACTGATCATCCCCTGCGGTGTACAGCAGAGGGAATGCAAGGTATGCACCATTTGCCTGCTCGATCTTGCGCTCGGAGTAGCTGGTCTCATAGCAGAAACGGTTTTCCATCTCGTCCTTGGTCACCTTTTCCGCGTAGATGGTGGAGCCTGCAGGCAGCGTATAGTCAGAGGTCTCCTCCAGCACCACAAGGGTGTCCTTACCGCCATCCTTGGCGCGGATAACAAAGCGATTGGCAAAGCCATCGTCATAGGCACGCAGGATCACGTCGAAATAGTAGTCCTGCTTTTCGAAGGTAACGGTGATTTCTTTGTAGTGGTCCAGGATTTCGGAGCGTTTACCGCTGATGACCTTGAAGGTCTCGTTGTGCTCGGTCACCTTGCTTTCGGAAACGTAGAGAAGTCCTTCGCTGAAGTCACACAGATCAGTCTTGACACCAAGGGTACCCTCGGGCAGAGAAAGCGCCTTATCGGTGCTGACCTTATAGGAAAGGTGACCCATCTTGTCACGGGTCAGGACCATCATGACCTTGCCGTCGGGAGAGGTCAGCTGCCACTGCTTGGCTTCGGAATCCTTTGCCATAACCGCCATGGGAACGCTCTTACTATAGGTCTTGCCCTGGTAACGCAGCTCGCAGGTAACGGTGGCATAGCCCGCACCAATCGCTGTGATCAGTCCTTGATCGGAAACGGTAACAACCTTGGAATCGGAGGATACGTACTTAATCGATTCAGCCACGATGGGATCGTCATTGTTCGTAGTAGCTGTCATGGAGGTCTGCACAGTCTCACCCTCCATCAGGATGGTCTTGTCGCATGAGAACTTCATTCCGCTGAACTGATCCTTAATGGAAGGATCGGAATACATCTTGGGGTTCACCCACACGCTGTGGTCGCCGGTATTGCTGTCGCCGCCGGAGGTGGTCGCCAGTACCAGTGTCTTAGTGCCGCCGGGGATGGCTACATCAATATCAATAGATCCCTTGGCATCGGTCACAACAGGGCTTTCGTATATGACAACGCCGTCAGCGATGATCTTGAAGCCCACCGTCGAAGCGTTCAGATATGCATTGTTGGATGCGCGCTCCACGCCGCAGGTGGCGGTCACGCGGGTAATGAATTTGCCGGAAACATCATAGGTCAACATGGAGGGTGCATGGGCAGTCATACCCTTTTCATACACCTGCACCTTGCCGCTTGCATCGGTCACATCAATCTTGCCCCCGTCCAAGCCCTTATTGATACCAAGATCGCCCCAGCCCACCTCAGTGGACTTGCGGGGATATTCCACAAGGTCGATCTCACTTTCTTCGGCAAACAGGGCAAGGCTAAAATTGCCCACAACTGCCAGTGCCAGCATCATGATCGCCAGCACAAAGGATACTAATTTTTTCACAGTTCAATCCCCCTTTCACAGGTATCTTTATTGTATCAAAAACCGCGCATTTCGTCAATTGACACATATGCCAAAAGAAAGCGCCTCAATTTGTGCAATCATACAAATTGAGGCGCTTTCATCTAAAAAACAAGCCAAATATTCAATTACTGATCCTTCTTTTGCACCTTTTCCTTGGTTCCGTCGGGACGCTGGATGTAAGTATTATCCAAAATTCCCGTCATGGACGCGCGGAAGGAGGCAATATACTCCTTGCGAAGGGCATCCTGCTCCGCCTTTTCCTCGGCGCTCAGTCCTTCTGCCTTCGACTTTCTGGCAAGGAAATTTATTCGATCGATCTTAGACTGTTCCATTTTACACGTTAATCCTTTTCAAACAGAGGGGTGGAAAAATAGCGCTCTGCGGTATCGGGAAGAACAGTAACCACCGTCTTGCCCTTACCCAGCTTTGCCGCAAGGCGAATGGCGGCTGCCACGTTGGTACCGCTGGAGATGCCACACAGCAGTCCCTCCTTGCGCGCCAGATCCTTGGCGGTCTGAATGGCTTCATCGTCGGTGATGACGCAGATATCGCTATAGATCTCGCAGTTGAGGTTATCGGGGATCAGACCATCACCGATGCCCATCTGCAGATGGGTACCGATGCTTCCGCCCGCCAGAATGGCAGCGTTCTCGGGCTCTACAGCCCAAATGGTGATGTCCGGATTTTTCTCCTTCAGCACCTCACCGATACCGGAAATGGTGCCACCGGTGCCAATGCCCGAGCAGAAGCCATGAATGGGGCCGTCCACCTGCTTTAGGATCTCAAGAGCGGTGGCGTTCTTGTGTGCCTCGGGATTGGCGGGGTTTTCAAACTGCTGGGGAATATATACCTTTGGGTTTTCCTTGCCCATACGGATGGCTGTATTCAGACACTCCTCGATGCAGTCACCGATGTTGCCTGCGTCGTGCACCAACACTACCTTTGCACCGTAGTGCTTGACCAGCTTGCGTCTTTCTTCGCTGACCGAGTCGGGCATGATGATGACGGTCTCATAACCAAGAACCGCACCAACAAGCGCCAGGCCGATCCCCTGGTTGCCGCTGGTGGGCTCCACGATGATGCTTTCACCGCGCTTGATCAGTCCCTTTTGTTCGGCATCCACGATCATATTGTAAGCGGTACGGGTCTTGATGGATCCGCCCACGTTCAATCCTTCGAATTTCACGAGGATATCTGCCCCGTTTTCGGGTGCCATATTGCGCAGTCGCACCATGGGGGTGCCGCCCAGCGCTTCCAGAATGTGATTATATACCATTATACATTTTTCCTTTGTCAAAACATAGATACTACCATTATATACATTTCCAAGATTTTTTCAAGTAGTTAATACAAATTTCTCAAAGTTTTTATCCCTAAACAGACACGTATTGACAAAAAGAAGGCTATTGTGGTATAGTACTTATGAAAAGAGGTGATCCCCTTGTATTTGGAACGTTTTTCTCTGCCAAGCGATGACGCAGAATTCAATTATCTCGGCTATAAGAGCCACGAGACCGTCATGCAGTGCTATGATCACGGCAACGTCTACCCCTATAAGATCTTTCCGCCAAAGGGGTTGTCTCACATCCGTTTCGCCCCCATCACGATCTTTTACGGCTCTAACGGTTCGGGTAAGTCTACACTCCTCAACGTCATTGCCGAAAAACTGAAATTGGAGCGCACCTCTCCATTTAATTACACCCCCTATTTTGAAAGCTATCTGAAGCTTTGCAGCTACTCTCTGCCCGAGCGGGTATCTGCCATTCCTTACGGCAGCAAGACCGTCACCAGCGACGACGTGTTTGACTATCTGCTTTCCGTGCGTGCGGTCAACAGGGGGATCTCCGATCGTCGCGCTGCCCTTTCTGAGGAGCACCGCAGGCTTTACAAGGAGGACATGCCAAAGTTATCCTCCCTTTCCGAGATCGATGATTATTTGAAAATGTATGAGGTGAAGACCACAAGCCGTTCGCAATACGTTGCCCGCCGCGGCAGAGCCAACGAGCTGGCAAATAAGTCCAACGGTGAAAGTGCCTTTTCCTACTTCACCGACAAGATCACCGAAAACGCCTTATATCTGCTGGACGAGCCCGAAAACAGCCTTGCGCCAAGACTGCAGTACGAGCTGATGCAATTCATTGAGGAGTCGGTGCGCTTTTACGGTTGTCAGTTCGTCATTGCCACCCACAGCCCCTTTCTCCTGTCCCTGCCGGGGGCGCTGATCTACGATCTGGACGAGCACCCGACCTGCACCAAAAATTGGACCGAGCTTGCGGGAGTACGGGCATACTACGATTTCTTTCGTCGGCACGAAACGGAATTTGAATAACCCTCAAAACGGATGCGAAAGTATCCGTTCTTTTTTTGAGAAATGCGCATGCTTTTCTTGACAAAAGAAGGATTGTTTTATATAATAAGAAGAGATATCTAAAACTGCAAGAAACGGATGGAATTTTTTCATGGACATCAACTCTGCCATCAAAGCACTTGTGTGCTATGCCGAGGAAAAAGGCCTTTCGGTCAAAGAGGACCGTACCTATCTTATCAATCAGCTCCTTGCCGTGCTAAAGCTGGACAGCTTCAAGGACGACGGGATCGAATATAAAGACGTTGTACTGCAGCCGGTACTGGACACCGTGCTGACGGACGCCGTGGCACGTGGGGTCATCGAGGATTCTCCCACCTACCGTGATCTCTTCGATACTTCCGTAATGGGTGTGCTCACCCCTCGCCCCTCCGAGGTCATTCGCAACTTCAACACCCTTTACAAGGAAGATCCCAAAAAGGCGACCGATTGGTACTATGATTTTTCCCGCAGCACCGACTATATCCGCACAGAGCGTGTCAAAAAAGATCTGAAATGGAAGACCGAAACCAAATACGGCGAGCTTGACATCACTGTTAACCTGTCTAAGCCCGAAAAGGATCCCAAGGCCATTGCCGCTGCCAAGAGCATGCCCCAGGCGGGCTATCCCAGTTGCATGCTTTGCCGTGAAAACGAGGGATACGCAGGCAGAGTCAACCATCCCGCAAGACAAAATCACCGCATCATCCCCATGACCCTTGCGGGCGAGGATTGGTGTCTGCAATACTCCCCCTACGTTTACTACAATGAGCACTGCATCGTGTTCAAGGCAAGCCACAGCCCCATGTCGATCACGCCCAAGACCTTTGAGCGGCTGCTTGCCTTTGTGGAAAGATTCCCCCACTATTTCATCGGCTCCAACGCCGATCTTCCCATCGTAGGCGGGTCCATCCTGACCCACGACCATTTTCAGGGCGGATGCTATGAATTTCCCATGGCAAAGGCGGATATCAAGATTCCCGTAACCTTCCAGGGATTCGAGAGCACCGAATGCGGCATTGTCAACTGGCCCATGTCGGTACTGCGTCTGCGTGACACCGATCCCAAGGTATTGACCGCGCTTGCCACCAAGATTTTGGCTACATGGCGCGGATATACCGATGAAGAAGCCTTTGTGTATGCCGAAACCGACGGTGTGCCTCACAACACCATCACCCCCATTGCCCGTTTCAAGAACGGAAAATTCGAACTAGATCTGGTACTGCGCAACAACATTACCACCCCCGAGCATCCCGATGGACTGTATCACCCCCATGCAGAGCTGCACCACATTAAGAAGGAAAACATTGGACTGATCGAAGTCATGGGTCTTGCAGTTCTGCCTGCCAGACTGAAGGTGGAGCTTGCATTCCTACAGCACTGCATTGAAAATGGGGAAGAGCTTGAGGCAAGTCCTGCGACCTATCACCACGCAGAATGGGCAAACGCCTTCTTGCCCAAGTACGAAGGACTGAAGGGACAAGCACTGACCGATGCCATTCGCAAAGAGGTGGGACTGGTCTTTGGAGAAGTGCTCTGCCACGCCGGTATTTATAAAGACAGCGAAGAAGGCAACGCCGCTTTCCTTCGCTTCGTGGACGCTGTAAATGCAGTAAAGTAATACGGAGGACATCATGCAAAGAACTTGGGTAAAGCCGCTTCTCATCGTAGCGATCCTTGTCCTTGCCGTCTGTATCATCGTCATCGCCGTCATGGCAAAGGATGATAAAAAGGCATCGTCCGATGAGGAGATCGTCATCGTCGCCACCAAAAGCAATAAGGATTTCAAATACAACGTATACAGTAACGACTCAATCGGCATTATATCCTATCGCGGAGATAGCAATATCATTACCATCCCCGAAAAGATCGACAAGATGCCGATTACCCACATTGAAGACAGCGCCTTTGAGGGTAGCACCCTCACCGGCATCGTACTCCCCGAAACACTCACGTCCATTGGCGATCGCGCTTTTTACGGCTGTGAGCGTTTAAGCTCCCTGACCATACCGAAAACGGTGGAGAGTGTGGGACTGGATGCCTTCCTCATTGAGAAAAACAAGGTCTCTTCCTTCATTCCCTGGATCTACACGAGAGATACCGACTACGTGGTCGTGGGGGACGGAATCCTCGTTGCCTACATTGGCGCCTCGCCTGTGGAAATGAAGATCCCAAAGGGTGTTAAATACATCAGCCGTTTCTATTTCAGAGGTGAGTCCATCACAAAGCTTTCCCTGCCGGACAGTCTTCGCAGCATCGGCAAGCGTGCCTTTGAGGATTTCACCAACATCCGTTCCGTAAAGCTGCCCTCCGGTCTTACCTCCATTGACGACCGTGCTTTCTACAATTGCCGTTCACTCCAGACCATTGAGATTCCCAAAGCAGTGAAGACCATTGGTACCGAGGCATTCTACTGCTGCAACAAGCTGGAAACCGTCAAGATCAACGGTGCAAACGAGATCGGACAAAATGCCTTCGCCTTCTGCATCAAACTAAACAAAATCAAGTTGGCAGATGGTCTGGAGACCATCGGTGCCGGTGCATTCAACGGATGCGAGCTGCTGAGCGATGTTTCCATTCCCGACACGGTGGACACCATGGGTCCCGGCGCACTGCAAGGAACCGCCTGGATGGAAGGCAAGCAGAATGAAGCGTTTGTGATCACAAACAACGGTATGCTGGTGGGCTACAACGGTCCCGGCGGTCAGGTGGCGGTGGACAATGAGGATATCACGATCATCGCGGATGCCTTTACTGCCAGAAACGATATTACCGACGTGATCCTCGGAAACAGCGTTGAGCGGATCTCTGACTCCGCCTTCGAAAACTGCACCTCCCTGAAGGCAGTGATCACCAGCAAATATATGACCTCCATCGGCAACCGTGCTTTTGCCGGCTGCACCGCACTGAAGCAGGCGGATCTTCTGGACGGCATCACAGTGATCGGTGATAACGCATTCGAGGGCTGCACCTCTCTTGAGCGGATTACACTTCCCAAGGAGCTGACCGTCATTCCCGAAAAGTGCTTTTATAAATGCTCTGCTCTTGCTTCCGTGACCCTTCCCGATGCAACAAAGACCATCGAAAAGAATGCCTTCACCGGCTGCGCTCTGAAGGAAGTGCTCTACAACGGATCCAAAAAGCAGAAAAAAAGCATCAAAATCGAAAAAGGCAATTCGGAGTTTTCCGCTGTATTTGGATCTTAATTTGGTTATTTTGCACAAATTTTATTGCTATTTTTCGTCATTTTCAACAAAGGCATGCTTGACAATTTGACTTAGTCGGACTATAATACTCCCGAAGAAACCAGAAAGGAGTATACACTATGACAATGACTAAGACCGAAACAAGACTTACTTACCGTTATCGCATTGAGCTGGATACCACAGCGGACGTAGTTGAGTTTAACCGGATCGCGAGCAAGATCAAGGGTGACGTTCTGTTGGTGGGTGAGGATATGAAGCTCAACGCCAAATCGTTCATCGGCGTGCACATGGCAAGAATTGCCTGGGACGAGCTGTATGTAGAGAGTAACGTTGACTGCTATCACGATTTTGAAAAATTCATAATATGAATTCCGCGAGAAGGATTCTCGCGGAATTCTTTCTATATATAGCAAAAGTGCAGTCTTTCCGACTGCACTTTTTTACACCGTTTCAAGAAGCCTTTTGATTTCCATCATATCCCGAAGCATATCCTCCCGCTTGGCAGGATCGCGAAGGAGCGCTGAAGGGTGATAAACTGCCATCATACGAAACGCGCCCTTGTTATACCATCTGCCGTGATTGGCAGTGATGCGAAAATCCGCATCGATCATCCGCTTGGCAGCGATCCTGCCCAAGCACACAATGATCTTAGGACGGATCAATCGTACCTGATTACGCAAATGCTCCATGCAGGCATCCTCTTCCTCAGGAAGCGGATCGCGATTGTGGGGTGGACGACATTTCAGAATATTACAGATGTACACGTCCTCCATCGAAATATCGCAGGCAATCAAATACTGATCCAGCAGCTTACCGGCAGCTCCCACAAAGGGCAGTCCCTGCAGATCCTCCTGCTCACCGGGCGCTTCTCCCACGAACATCAGCTTCGCCGCAGGATTTCCCTTCCCCACAACGGTATGCTTACGTGTCTGACACAGCGAGCATTTCTGACACTCACCAATGCTTTTTTCCAGTTCCGAAAAATTCATACTGTTCCTTTCTTCAAGCAAGCGCCCCCAAGGTCTTGACCGCATCTCTTTCGCAGAAGCAATGACAGTGCTCTGTCAACCACCAAAGGGTGCCGTCGCTTTTCAGCATCCGCCCATACTCGTTTGCCACCGACCAAAGGCAGGGATTCTTTCCAAACGCATCCCTCTCCTCGGTACGCAGCAGCAGATAATATTTCTTCTTGTAAGCATCCTCATATGCCCTGCTTTGCAGGATCTCTGCCGAT
>SVRH01000052.1 GCA_015064925.1 Oscillospiraceae bacterium
GCAATTGATCTTACCACCTATTATTCTATCACATTTTTGCCTGCATGGCAAGATTTTTGCTAAAAAAAGTTGCGATTTTTTTGTGTTATCCGAAACGCTCGATGACTTCGACCAGCTCAATCAGCGCGGGATCGATCCTGTCCCTGCCGTAGGCATCGAAAAAACGCTCCCGATAGCGGTCGGTGTGCAGATTGAAGCGCAGAGTCCACGCACCCCAGAAAAGATCAATGTGACGATCGCCCACACCTGCACCGTCAAGGTCGATGAAGCCCGAGAATCGCCAGTCATCCAGCATGATGTTCGGCAGGCAGTAATCGCCGTGCAGAAGGGTGTCGCATTTCAAAAGATGCTTTCCCTCTTCGACGATTCGCCAGGACTCTGCGGCATGGGGGCAGGGCTTATCGGGGGTCAGCGAGGTATCGTAGTGACCCGAGAGAAAATTCCTTTCTGCCGTGGCAAGGTATTCTGCGGTACGACCCGGAACGGGGCAATTCTGAAAATCGGTTTCGTGCAGGGAACGCAAAAGGGTGGCGATGGTGTCACAAAGCCGTGTGGGGTTCTCCAGATACTGCGCATAGGTGCAGTCCTCGCCCGGTACACGCTCTGTCAGCAGCCAGTCATGCTCCCGGGAAAGATAGGATAAAACGGTGGCTCCAAGCCCCTTTTCTCCAAAGAAACGGGTCATTACCGCTTCCTTTTGCAGTTTTCCCTTGGGTGCGGATTTCAGATAATAACCGCCCTCTTTATCAATGAAGATCACTTTTGCCTCAGGACTGCAGCTACTGTCGTAGACAGTAGCCCCCGCGAGCAGGGAGTGAAATTCGGAGGGGTAAAGGTCAAGATCGGGCGTGATGAGCATTCGTTTCATGATCGGCACGCACCCACAAATTCCGAAAAGATCTTTTTATGATATAGATCGGCATCAAAGAGCCGCTCGGGATGCCACTGATAGGCGCGCAGATAGGGGTGTTCCACACTGTACACCGCCTCAATGATGCCGTCCTCGGCATAGGCGCAGGGAACAAGTCCCCGTCCGAGAGCCTTGATTGCCTGATGGTGGAAGCTGTTGCCTTTGATCTCACTCTTTCCGAGCAGTGCGTGAAGAGGTGAGCCCTCCACGATCCGAATACTGTGGGAATAGGCGTGAAGCCCATTTGTCTGGCTGTGGCAGATTTCGGTTTTGTATTCGGTGGGAATATCCTGATATAGCGTTCCGCCAAGGGCTACGTTGAGTACTTGAATGCCGCGGCAGATGCCAAGGATCGGCTTGCCCGATGTAAGAGCGCGGTGGGCTGAGGCAAAGTCCCATTCGTCCCGCAAAGGCTCGATCTTGCCGCAGTGAGGGGAAATGGGTTCTCCAAAGAGATTTGGATCCAGATCTCCGCCGCCCGTGAAGAGAAAACCGTCGCATAGGGCGGTGATTTCGTCCAAGAATTCCGTGTGCTTCATGTAGGGAATCAGAAGAGGCAAGCCTCCCGATTCTTCGATGGCGTGAACGTACGTGTGTAGTACCGCCCCGGCACGCTCAGCGTCCACCGAGGCAAAAATTGCGATTTTAGGTTGCATTATGGGGTCCTTTCAATGAAAAAAGATGCCGTAGGGCGGGGGCTTGCTCCCGCCGATTGATTTGTTGTATATCGAGCGGCGCGTCAGCGACGCATATCGATGTTGACGCATTCACAATGCGCTGTATGAGGAAAAAGGTTAACGGGCTGCACGTCGCCGACTGCCCCCTTTACGGTATCGGCAATGGATTCCATGATGTTTTTGTCTTTATTTTCCATAGTATTTTGTATATATTTCAAGAGTTGCGTTTTGGATGTTTCCGTGCCAAAAGGTATATTATTAATCTCCTTTTAAACTTGAATCATATTCCTTAAGATAATCAAAAAATGAATCCAACCGAATATGTAAATCTTGAATCGTCTTGTATTTACCTTTGGTGTTCCATGATGGAACGAGGCGTGTTCCTATGTTTTCTTTTTTCTTTTCACTTGAATAAAAAGCAAATTTGCTTTGGCTAAAAGAAATACAGTAGCTATAATTTTTTGTATCCATCCAGGCTGTCGCTTGCTTTCCCAATACAATTAAATTGCCTCTCCACGCCAGTCCTCGTTTTGTGCTGATTTCGTTGAGAATTTCAACGTATTTGCTATATTTGGCATAACTCAACATAAAGAAAGGGGGCTTTTTAAAACACAATTTTATAATGTGTACATCCACTTGGTAGTTCTTTTCATCCATACCGTGTAAAATGTAGTAGTCTTTTTCTTGCCAAACTTTCATTGTGCCGCGTGTTATATAATCGGGATCTCCGTATTTTTCCATTAAAATGCTTTCAATTTCTGAAAAATCGGAATGAATAGAAATGCTTGGGCGGTCTATCTCAAATTCAATTTCAACCCCACCCAATAAACCATAGGTTTTGCAGACGGTAGGCTTGGCGGGGAATTTTTCAAATAAATAGATTCTTTTTTCGTTGTTGATTCTGGATTTCATAATTCTATAAGAATCAACAATATTGAAATTCAAATTCCCAAAAACAATTTCCCTCATAGAAAACTCCTTTCAGTATGGTATACCGTAATGCCGTAAAACGTCTTTATCCGTTTTCCTTTGCGGTGGTGATGGAGGCGATAAGCAATTTGCGGATTTTGCTGCATTTAGCAAACATATCCTTCTTATGCGCCCGCAGGCGCAATTCATGGCGAAGCCAATTCATGAGTGCCGGCACTCAATTCATGCGCTTGCGCAATTCATTGTGCCGTGAGGCACACAACGCACTCGCAGTGCGCTGTGCGAGGAAACAAATTCACCGGTTGCACGTCACCCGCGGTGTAGCCTTCGCTTTGGAAAATTGCCAGATCGCGGGCAAGGGTGGCGGGGTTGCAGGAGATGTAGACCACCTTGCGGGGATTCAGCTTTGCAACGGTTTCGATCAGCTCCTTTTCTAAACCCTTGCGGGGCGGGTCTACGATGATGATGTCGGCATCCGACAGAGCAGGGTGGTTGGCATCGCCGCAGTAAAACTCTGCGTTTTTCATGCCGTTGCGCAGTGCGTTTTTCTTGGCATTCTCCACCGCCTCGGGAATGATCTCGATTCCCACAAGGGATGCGATCTTTTTGTCGTGGCAGAGGCAAATACCGATGGTGCCGATGCCGCAGAACAGGTCGGCAACACGGTCACCCTCCTTGATGTCCGCCATGTCACCGGCAATGCTGTACAGCACCTCGGTGGCGTCGCGGTTGACCTGATAAAAGCTGGGGGCGCTGATGTCAAAAGTGCATCCGAGCAGTGTGTCGGTAATCGAGTCTTTGCCCCATAGAGTGATGAATTTGTCGCCTAAGATCACGTTGCCTTCTTTTTTGTTCACCGAGAGCAAAATGCCCTTTACCTGCGGAAAGGCGGCGGTGATCGCTTCGATCAGCTTTTCTCTGTGGGGGAATTTTTCTTCCTTGACAACGAGCGTCAAAAGGATCTCGGACTGATCCTTGTTGCCTCTAAGATAGATATGCCGCAGCAGTCCCTTGCCGCTTTCCTCGTCGTAGCAGGGGATACGGTGTTCGTTGACAAACGCCATGACGGCTGAAGTGATCTTTGAGAAGATCTGCGGCTGCAGCAGGCAGTCCTCGCAGGGAACGACGGTATGGCTGTTCTGACGGTAGTAGCCCGCTTTTCCGTTTTGGGTGGGATATTGCACCTTGTTGCGGTAGCGCTCGGTCACGGGGGTGATGAGGGGCAGAACCCTTATGTTTACCCCCGCCTGACGCATCAGATTCTCCACCGCCTGTTCCTTGAGCGCCTTTTCATGGGCGAGGCTGACGTGGCGGTAGACGCATCCGCCGCATTTTCCGGAGATCGGGCAATCGGGGATGATACGGTAGGGGGAGGCGATCTCAACGGATTCGATTTTGGAAACGATATAGCTTTTGGTGACCTTCATCACCCTTGCGATCACGGTGTCGCCCTCGCAGGCGCCCACCACAAAATGCACCTGACCTTCGGTGCGTCCCACACCCGAGCCCAGATTGTTGGTTTCGGTGATTGTTACTTTTACAAGATCGTTCTTCTTTACCATATTTACCTCTGAAAACGTTTATACAGAACAATTATATCACAGTGTTGCCGTTATGACAAGGCGGAAAAACAAAAAAGGACGCAAATGCGTCCTTTTTGCAATCAGTCTTTGATCTCAACGTTGACTCTCTTGCCGATTCTGCCGCCTGCGGTCTTCATCACCAGGCGCAGAGATCTTGCAATTCTGCCATGCTTACCGATCACCTTTCCCATGTCAGAGGGAGCCACGGTCAGCGTCAGTGTTACATTCTTGGATTCTTCGCTGGAGTCCTCCAGAACGGTAACCTCATCCGGCTGATCCACGATGCTCTTGACCATGTCGGAAAGTACCTTCTTCAGTTCAACCATGTTTACCTCCGTTCAAGGAACCGAGGGGATTACTCGATGATCTCGCTCTTCTTGAGCAGGCTCTTCACGGTTTCGGTGGGCTGAGCACCGTTTGCCAGCCAGGTCTTAGCCTTTTCAGCGTTGATCTTGATTTCTGCGGGGTTGGTCATGGGGTTGTAGTAGCCGATCTCTTCGATGAAACGACCGTCACGGGGAGAACGGGAATCTGCAACAACTACACGGTAAAAGGGAGCCTTCTTTGCGCCCATTCTTCTGAGTCTGATTTTAACTGCCATTTTGAGTTTCCTCCAAAAAAATATTTTTTAATTTGATATTGTATTTATAAAGCTTTCGCGTTATAACCGATTAAAATTTAAAAGGAAGCTTTCCTTTTTTGAATTTGCCCGAGGAGAGCTCCTTCATGAGCTTGTTGGTCTGATCGTACTGCTTGAGCAGTCGGTTGACCTTTTCCACGGTGGTGCCCGCACCTGCCGCGATTCTCTTGCGGCGGGAGGCGTTGATGATGTCGGGCTTTTCTCTTTCCGCCACCGTCATGGACTGAATGATCGCCTTCATGCGGTCGATCTCTTTTTCATCGATCTTGGCGTCCTTCAGCTGACCCTTCATGCCGGGCATCATGCCAAGCAGCTGCTCCATGGAGCCCATTTTCTTGAGCTGCTCGAACTGTGCCAGATAGTCGGTCAGGGTAAAGCGCTGCTCACGCAGCTTTCTTTCCAGCTCCGCTGCCTGCTTTTCATCGTAGGCGGCCTCCGCTTTTTCAATGAGGGTGAGCACATCGCCCATGCCAAGGATTCTCGACGCCATACGGTCGGGATAGAAGGGCTCGATGGTATCCAGCTTTTCGCCGGTACCGATGAACTTGATGGGCTTTCCGGTGACGTGCTTGACAGACAGTGCCGCGCCGCCTCGGGTGTCGCCGTCCATCTTGGTCATGATCACACCGGTGATGTCCAGCTGCTCGTTGAACGCCTTTGCCACGTTGACGGCATCCTGACCGGTCATCGCATCCACCACCAGCAGGATCTCAGTGGGTTCAAGCAGCTCTTTGATCTTCTGCAGCTCGCCCATCATGCCCTCGTCGATGTGCAGTCGGCCCGCAGTATCGATAAAGACCATGTCGTGTCCGTGCTTTTTGGCGTGCTCCACGCCTTGCTTTGCTATTTCAACCGGGCTTACCTTGTCGCCCAGTGTGAAAACGGGGATGTCCAGCTGTCCGCCTACGATCTGCAGCTGTTGGATCGCTGCGGGACGGTAAACGTCACAGGCAACAAGCAGCGGGCGCTTGCCCTGCTTTTTGTAAAGCCCTGCCAGCTTGCCCGAATGGGTCGTTTTACCGGCGCCCTGCAGACCCACCATCATGACGATCGTAGGGGGCTTTGAGGAGATCTGCAGCTTGGAGACCGAGCCGCCCATGAGTGCGGTCAGCTCCTCGTTTACGATCTTGACGATCTGTTGGCTGGGAACCAAGCTTTCCAGCACCTGCGCACCTACGGCACGCTCGGTACATTTAGCAACGAATTCCTTGACGACCTTGAAGTTGACGTCGGCTTCCAGCAGCGCCAGCTTGATCTCACGCATGCCTTCCTTTACGTCGGCTTCGGTGAGCTTTCCTTTGCTGCGAAAACGCTTAAACGCCGATTCAATGCGGTCGGATAAGCTTTGAAACATAGTTTGCTCCTTTGATTAAAGCATCTTTTTGGCGCGTTGAATGATGTCCTCCACGGGCTCTCCCTTGGCGCTGATCTCTTCAAGACGCGATACGATATAGGACAGATCCTCCCTTTGAGAGGAAAACCTTGCGACCAGTCCCAGTTTTTCTTCGGTTTCCAAAAGCAGCTTTTCCGAGCGGCGCAGTGCATCGCGCACGCCTTGGCGCGTGATGTCGGTCAGAGCCGACACCTCCGAGAGGGAAAGATCTTCTCCGTAGTAATAATCCATGATCTCCCGCTGCCTTTCGGAAAGCAGATCTCCGTAAAAGTCCAGCAGAAGCGATATATGATAGCTTTTTTCGGGATCCTGCGCCATCGGGGACCTCCCGTAATAACTGTAAAGTAAAATGCTTTACAGAGTATAGCACAGCATTTCGGTTCTGTCAAGGGCTTTGGCAGAAAAAATGAAAAAAATTTCAAAAGTCATTGAATTGTCATTTTGAATGTGCTATAATGACAATGTATGTGTGTTTTTGACGCCAAAAGCGTCCGAAAATGAAAAAGAACGTTAAAGGATCGTACTATGCTTACAATTAAGAATCAAATTGCAGGTGCCATCTTGCAGGCATTGCCCGAGGGAACGGATCTTGCGGCAGATGCGATCGTGGAAATGCTGGAATACCCGCCCGATCTGAATATGGGCGATCTGGCATTCCCCTGCTTTAAATTGAGCCGCGCGCTGCGCAAGGCGCCCCCCGCCATCGCTGCGATGATCGGTGAGAAATTCACCTGTCCCGCTGTGGAAAGCGCGTCTGTCGCCGGTGGTTATCTGAATTTTAAATTATCTAAGGAACATTTGGTCAACGACCGCCTGTCCGCAGTGCTTGCCGACCCCAATTTCGGCGGCAGTGATATGGGCAAGGGAAAGATGGTGGTGCTGGACTATTCCTCCCCCAACATCTGCAAGCCCTTCCACATTGGACATTTGGGCACCACGGTCATCGGTCACAGCCTTAAAAAGCTGCATGAATTCGTGGGCTACAGCTGCTACGGCATCAACTACCTCGGCGACTGGGGTACCCAGTTCGGTAAGCTCATCACCGCCTACCGTCTGTGGGGCAGTGAGGAAGAGGTGACAAAGGGCGGCATCGACTATCTGGTGGACATCTACGTGCGTTTCCACAGGGAAGCGGAAGAGGATCCCACCCTCAACGACCGCGCAAGAGAGGAATTTCACAAGCTGGAGCTGGGTGACGAGGAGAACCTTGCCCTCTGGAGACGCTTCAAGGAGATTTCGCTGGAAGAATACGAAAGAACCTACAAGCAGTTGGACATCACCTTTGATTCCTATCTCGGTGAGTCCTTCTATACCGATAAAATGCCCGCCGAGGTGCAGAAGCTGCGGGACAAGGAGCTTCTGAAGATCGACGATGGCGCATCCATCGTAGACCTTTCCGAATACAATCTGCCCCCCTGCCTGATCCTCAAGCGGGACGGCTCCACGCTGTATCCCACCCGTGACATCGCGGCGGCGGTATACCGTAAGGAGACCTACGATTTTGAAAAGTGCATCTACGTCACCTCCGCACAGCAGTCGCTCCACTTTGCCCAGTGGTTCAAGGTGGTGGAGATGATGCAGTACCCTTGGTACGATCAATTGGTGCATATTCCCTACGGTACCATCAGCGTGGCGGGCGTGAAGCTGTCCACAAGACACGGCAATATGCTGCTGCTGCGTGACGTGTTCGCTGCCGCCATCGAAAAGGTGGACAGCATCATGGAGGAAAAGAACCCCGATCTGAAGGACCGTGCCGAAACCGCCGAGGCGGTGGGCGTGGGCGCTGTGGTGTTCCACTATCTTAGTAGCACCCGCACCAAGGACATCAGCTTCATTTTGGAGGACGCCCTTTCCTTTGAAGGAAACTCGGGTCCCTACGCGCAGTACACCTATGCACGCTGCTGCTCCATTCTGGAAAAGGCGGGAAGCGCCGGCAAGATCACGGGCGCTGCCATCACGGACGAGGAAAAGGAGCTGGTCAAGACCCTTTCTCAGTTCCCCGAACGGGTGAATCTGGCGCTGCGCGAGTACGAGCCCTCGGTGATCACAAGATACGTATTGGATCTGTGCGCCGCATTCAACCGCTTCTATCACAACTGTCAGATCCTGAATGCGAAAGAAGAGGATGTGGTATCTCAGCGCGTGGCAATGGTATCCGCCACAAGGCAGGTGCTGGGCAAGGCGCTGGAGCTGATTTGCCTAAGACACCCCGAGAAGATTTGATTTTGATTGTATTTGGGACTCTGTCCCATACCAAGAGGATTTTCGCACTCTGCGGAGCGCGCCCCAAGGCTCTGCCTTGAGAATCCGCAAGCTTTTGAAAAAGCTTGACCAAAACTTTAAAGCAGTTTTTTAAAGTTTTTGATCCAAACTTTTTGGGGGAAGTTTGGTGGGGAATGGGGCAACGCCCCATATTGAAATAAAAATTATTCAACAATTTGGAGGTATATATGTCCGGACATAGCAAATGGAACAATATCAAGCACAAGAAGGAAAAGACCGACGCGCAGCGCGGTAAGATCTTCACCAAGATCGGTAAGGAAATGGCGGTTGCCGTGAAGGCGGGCGGTCCCGACCCCACGTCCAACAGCAAGCTGCGTGACCTGATTCAGAAGGCAAAGAGCCTGAACGTGCCCAACGATAACATCGACCGCGTTATCAAGAAGGCATCCGGCTCCGACAGCGTAGACTACGAAGAGATCTACTACGAGGGCTACGGTCCCTCGGGCGTGGCTGTCATCGTAAAGGCCACCACCGATAACCGTAACCGTACTGCCGGCAATGTGCGCCACTATTTCGATAAATTCGGCGGCAACCTCGGTATGCTGGGCTGCGTTGGCTATATGTTCAGCGACTGCGGCACCATCGTGATCGAAAACGAGGACGGCGACGTGGACGAGGACGCGCTGATGGAAGCGGCTCTGGAAGCGGGCGCATCCGACTTTGCAGCCGAAGAGGGCTTCTGCGAGATCAAGACCGAACCCGCAGATCTTTACACCGTGGCAGAGGCACTGAAGGCAGCCGGTTACACCATTGCTTCCTCTGAAGTGGAAAAGGTTCCCTCCACCTACGTAACTCTCACCGGTGAGGATGAGATCAAGAAGATGAATCTGCTCATCGAGCATCTGGAAGACGATGACGACGTGGCAGAGGTTTACCACAACTGGGAAAACTGCGACGAATGATCATAATGAAGGATCCGTTCCGACAAACGTCGGAACGGATCTTTTTTCTTTTACTGTTCCTCCAGCTGCTTGTAAACTGCCAGCAGCTGCTTGCGGGAGCTGACTCCCAGTTTTCCGTATAGATTTTTGTTGTGGAACTTCAGCGTATTTTCCTTGATATTGAAGGTGGCAAGGATCTCCTTGGTGCTCATGCCTGCCACGTAGGCGTCGAACAGCTCCTTCTCTTTTGGCGTCAGGGTGGCAAGACCTCTTGTGAAATGCTCGGCAATATCTACGCCCTCATCGGGCTCGGTCGGCGCTTCGGCGCTTTCGGCGGGCTGAGAAGGCTCGGGAACCGTTTCCTGCTCGCGCGTCTGCGTTTGCACCAGCTCCTTCAGACGATGGTTTTCCTTCATGATCATGTGGATGCCGAGCAAGAAGGATTCGCTGATGATGTAGGAGATTGAGAGAAACTCAAATTCGATATCGATCAGCTGCTCGATGAACCACACCCCGATGTTGACAAACACCGAAATGGCAAGGATCACCGAATGGGCGGTGGAGGAGACCCGCTTTTGCAGGGACACGCGCACGATCACCGTGATCATGGCGGCGAAATACGAAATCAGATACAGAAGATACAGAGGGTGCAGAGGGCCGTAGACCTTGTTGAGGGTACCCACACCGTGGGAAATCTCAAAGGTGACCTCCTTGTAGTAGAGATCCAGATACCCGGGGCTTGCCGCCACGAGAAAGACAAGAAGGCTGATGCCCAGAAGCGTGTAGGGCAGCCATTTTTGATAGCTTGTGGCGGTGGCATTCAGGATGATCATGAACATGGAGGTAGGCAAAAATACCGACCCAAGGTAGGCAACGCGGTTGGCGGCAAGTGCCCCGCCAAGGCCTGTGGAAACCGAAAGGGCATAGTAGCCGATGTTGATCACCAAAACCGAAGAAAACAGCAGAATGAACCACTGATCACGCTCGCGGATCCAAAAGAGATAAAAGGCGAGCGGCAGCAGCGACAGCACGGCGGTCATTGCGTAGATGACCGAAATGCTGGTATGCTGGTTGCCCAGCTGACTGCAGCCCGTAAGCCCGAAAAGGACAAGTGATATTAAAATTGTAGAAACGAATGCTTTTTTTATAGCGGATACTCCTTCGACGTCATGCGGGTATAAAGGTGCTTCCCACACCAACCCCACACCGAGCAAAAACAAAAATCACAAAACCCCACACCAATGTAGCGGAAAGTGTGGTGACAATGACCAATATAAACGGTACAATAATAGTACAAGGCTATCAAAGAAGGGTATAAGTCTTGCTGCGTTAAATGATAGGGGTGCCCTATTGTGCATTTGCTTTCTTTGCACAAAGCTCTCTGTTGCCGCGCCAACGAAGACAGAGACCGCCCCACCATACTCTATATTAATAATAACAATTATACCATATAGTTCTAAGTTTTTCAATAGCGGTGGACCGATTATCTGAAAAAGAGTTGCGTTTATTGTTTGCATCTTGGATGATGATGCAATGCGCCATGGGATTCTTATCCCACCCGTTTTAATTTGACCAATACACACTCCCACACCGCCGTGCGGTGGGGGTGTGATAACTCCAGCGCGGCAGAATTTCGGAGGGCGATTATGAAACACAAAACCTTGAAACGAATTATGAGTATGGTGCTTACGCTGATACTCATGCTGGGAATGTTTGGGTATTATCCCATACCGGACTTTGACCACGGACATGATCACGGTCATGATCACGGCCATGGCACGGATGGCATATTGTCGGTGCCCGTGTATGCGTGGGAACAAGAGGGCGAATGTGAGCATTGCGGTGGATTTATCGGAGATTCCTGGATCTGCAGCGGCGGTGAGCACTGCGGCGAAGACAGTGATCGCACCGATTGCTACGAAGCGTGGCACTGCAATAATTGCAGCGATTGTCTGGATAACGAGGATGATAAATGCGAGGATTGCGGCAACTGTCTGGAGCAGTGCTGTGATTGCGACAACCGCTGTGATGGCTGCGGCGAAAAGAGCAATAACGTTTGCGAGGGCTGCCACGAAATATGCTCTGAGTGTGCTTCGGACGAAATATGCTCCAATTGCGGTGAATACTGCAGTTATTGCGCGGAATCGGTGTTTGGTTGGTGCGATACCTGCCAGCTGGGAGGATGTTGCGCCATCGTTTGCGAGGGTTGCAATAACGCTTGCAGCGAATGTGCCTACTTTTGTGATGACTGCGGACTGTGCGTTGACAACGATTGCTGTGAATGCGAAAACGTCTGTGGCGGCTGCGGAGAAAAGAGCGAAAACATTTGTGACGGCTGCGGAGAGCTCTGCTCCGAGTGCGCTCCCGAAAAGATCTGCCAGGAGTGCGGCGAATACTGCTCCGATTGCTTAGAGTATTTCTGCGATGCTTGTTGTCTTGGGCAGTGTTGCGTAACTGTCTGCGAGGGCTGTGAAGGCTGTTGTGAAAACTGTGAGGTTATTTGCCAGGGCTGCGGTGCGAAATGTGTTGAGTGCGCCGATTGGATCTGTGAAGAATGTGAAAAATGCTCCGACTGCGTAGGAGATGACGATATTTGCGCAAACTGCAATACCTGCGGTTCCTGCGCTGTGCTTTGCTATTGCGGGGAAGGGTGCAGCAATTGTGCAACGCTTTGTGAAGGCTGCGGGGAGACCTGCACCAATTGCGAAAATGTGCTTCTTTGTCAGGTCTGCGGCATTGTGTGTGAAAACTGTGCCGAGGATGATGACGGCTGGTGCACCAATTGCGGAAGCTGCGGTGCTTGTGTCGTAATCTGTGAGTGCGGCGGCGGTTGCGATGGCTGTACCACTGTCTGTGAGGGTTGCGGTGAGCAATGCGAAAACTGTACGGGTGAGCTCTGTGCCTATTGCGGCTACTGCATCGGTTGCATAGGGGATTCCGGCTGGTGCTCGAACTGTAATACCTGCGGAGAATGCGTGACCACCTGTTATTGCGGGGAGGGCTGCTCGGATTGCGCGACCATTTGCCCGGAATGTAACGAAAAATGCACAAATTGTGAAGAAGAGTATATTTGCGGCGGCTGCAGTACCTGTATCGACTGTGCCGGCGGAGAAGGAGATTTCTGTACCGGATGCGGCACCTGTAGCAACTGCACGACCTATATTTGCATCTGCGGAAAAGGATGCTCGGAGTGCACCGAGATATGTGAAGGGTGTGCTGAGCAGTGTGCCAACTGTACGGGAGATCTGTGTGCCTACTGCGGCAAGTGCAAGGGATGTGTGGGCGATGACGGTTGGTGTGATAATTGCGACGTCTGCGGAAACTGTGTCGAGGATATTTGTTATAACGGAGACGGTTGCTCGGAATGTGCCATTGTTTGTCCGGGGTGTAATGAGCACTGCGAAAATTGCTATGACAATTTCTGCGGACACTGTGACTACTGTATGGATTGCGGTGATTCAAACGGCTGGTGCCTTGAATGCGACAACTGCGGCGACTGCGTAGAAAGCATCTGCTATTGCGGAAACGGTTGCTCGGAATGTGCGACGATTTGCGAGGATTGCCTTGAAAAATGCACAAATTGTGCCTATGAGGATATCTGCGGCGGATGTAACACCTGTATCGACTGCGTGGGCGGGGAAGAGAATTTCTGTAAAAACTGCGAGACCTGCTACCGATGCACCGATTACGTGTGTCCCTGCGGAAACGGATGTTCCTCATGTGCGCTTGTGTGCTCGGAATGCGCAGAGCACTGTGATAACTGTTATGATAGTTTCTGCGGCTATTGCGACACCTGCAAGGAATGCGGTGTAGAGAACGGCTGGTGCGATAACTGTGACAGCTGCGGGAACTGTGTGGCAACCATCTGCATTTGCAGCGGTGGATGTATCGACTGTACCGACGTCTGCGAGGACTGTGCCGAGCAGTGCGCCAACTGTACGGGAGAGCTGTGTGCCTACTGCGGCAAGTGCAAGGGATGCGTAGGCGATGACGGATGGTGTGATAGTTGTGATGTCTGCGGAAACTGTGTGGCACCCATCTGTATTTGCGGCACAGGATGTGCCGACTGCACCGACGTCTGCGAGGACTGTGCCGAGCAGTGCGCCAACTGTACGGGAGAGCTGTGTGCCTACTGCGGCAAGTGCAAG
>SVRH01000053.1 GCA_015064925.1 Oscillospiraceae bacterium
TACACCGTCATCCACAAAAGAAGGCAAAGGGTGAACACCGTGGGCAGCCGTGCCGATCGTTTTTCATTCATCTTTTTTCATCTCCCAGCATAAGGTTTACAAGGTATTCTATGGCAAACGCGGAGGTTTTAGAATTTGAACAGAGAAAACCAACGCCGAACGAAGGGCGAAAACATCAAAAGCAAGCTGAAACAGGTCTTTGCAGCAGACGGATACAGCGACCGTCTGAGGCTGCCACCCGGCTGTGGGGGACCCTCGCAGACCGTTCTGACGGGAATGACCATGGCAGAGTTTGACGGCTGTACGGGACTTGTCAGCTACGAAGACACCCACGTGACCCTGCGCCTTTCCGACAAGACCGTTACAGTCTACGGTCAACACCTGACGCTGAAATCATTTTCAGAGGATCATATTGCGGTTTGCGGCAGAGTGTACGGAGTTTTGGAGGGTGAATGCAGAAAGGAGCTTGCCTTTGCGGATCATTGATTATTTGTATGGAGAGATGACCCTCGCCTTCGACGACAGGTCTTCACACACACTTGTATTTGATATTCTGCGCAAAAGCGGCGCCAACTATCGCCGTCTTTCCCTTTTGCAGGACGTTCTGACCCTGCAAATTCCGAAAACCGATGCCCGACGACTTATGTCCCACCTTGACGCTCTTTCGATTTCCTACCGCATTGAGCGCGAGGCAGGATTGTATCTGCTGCTGCGGCGTCTGAAGCGCCGCCCGGGGCTGTGGTTGGGTGCCTTTCTGTTCATCGCTCTGCTCTTTGCTTCCACCCACTTCGTGTTCGATATCCGTATCACCGGAAACGAGATGCTTACCGACGCTGAGATATTGGAGGAGCTTGAGGAAAACGGCTTCATTTGCGGTAGTTATCTTCCGAATATCGACATGGAAGCTCTTTGCAACCGAGTGGTGCTGCGCAGCGATCGGATCGCATGGATCTCGGTGAATATGCTGGGAACGGTGGCTCACGTGGAGGTCAAGGAGCGCAAAGAAACGGATTCGGGTACCGACAAGGGCGGACTTTCCTGCCTTGTGGCAGAGCGGGATGGGGTCATCGTCGGCTTCGACTGCAGCAGCGGCACCATTGCGGTGAACGTGGGAGAAACGGTCAAAAAGGGACAGGTGCTGGTAAACGGCATACTAGAAACGCAGGGAGGCGCTTATTTTCAAAGTGCTGCGGGAAGAGTCCGAGCACGTACCAATCGTACCCTCACCTTTACTGTCAACAAAAGCGAAGAGGTGACGGTGGGTTACCGTCGCGTACTGCTTGAAAAATATATAATTTTTTTGGGAAAAAGCATAAAAGTTTTTGCAAAGGGTGGAAATTTACCCCAAAGTTGTGATACAATAAGGGAAGAAACAGTGCAGCTGTCCTTATACCGTGATCTGATGCTGCCGATTTATGAAAAAAAGGTGTATCTGGAGATCCCCATTACGGAGCGCGTAAGCTATACCGAGGAGCAGGCACAGCGGATCGCCGCCGAAGAGATCGCATCGCAAATGGCCAAGATCGACGGGCTTTCCGTTCTGGAGTCAGAGGTCATCTTCACAGAGGACGATCATTCCTACACGATGACACGAACGATCACCTGCATCGAGAATATTGCCAAAGTGGTACCCATCAAAACAAATTAAAGGAATTATACTTTATGTCTGAAAAAATCATTTCTACCGAATCCCTAGAACAGACCTCCCGCATTTTCGGGGCGTACGACCGCAACATCCGTCTTGTGGAAAACGCCTTTTCGGTGCGCATCAAAAACCGTGACAGTCTCACGGCGGGCGGCAGTTCACTTGTGATCTCGGGAGAGGGAGATATACAAAGTGCCGCCAAGACCCTGGAGTATCTGAAAAAGCTGACAAAGCTTGAGGATGAGCTGAGCGAGGACACCGTTTCCTACGTCATCGGCATGATGCAGAACGGCAAGGGCGAGGACCTGAAGGAACTGGACGATGACTGCGTGTGCATCACCGCCAAGGGCAAGCCCATCAAGGCAAAGACAGTCGGACAGAAACGGTATCTGGACCAGATCAAAAAGAATACCATCGTATTCGGTGTGGGACCTGCCGGTACGGGTAAGACCTATCTGGCGGTGGCTATGGCGGTGACCGCATTAAAAAACAAAGAGTGCTCCCGCATTATCCTGACTCGGCCCGCGGTGGAAGCGGGTGAAAAGCTGGGCTATCTGCCCGGTGACCTGCAGACCAAGATCGACCCCTACCTGCGTCCTCTGCACGATGCACTGCACGAGATGCTGGGGGCTGAAAACTGCCTTCGCTACACCGAAAAGGGGATCATTGAGATCGCACCCCTTGCCTATATGAGAGGGCGGACCCTTGATGATTCCTTCATAATCCTTGACGAAGCACAAAACACCACCCCCGAGCAGATGAAAATGTTTCTGACCAGACTCGGCTTCAATTCCAAGGCGATCGTCACGGGCGACCTGACGCAGACTGACCTGCCAAGAGGTCAAAAAAGCGGGCTTTCGGAGGCTGTCAAGATCCTTGACAGTATTGGTGACATTGGCATCTCCTATCTGACCGAGCGAGACGTGGTGCGTCACAAGCTGGTCCAGCGCATCATTGAGGCGTACGATCGCTATGACAAGGAAAAGGAAAAAAAGAAATATCAGTTCAAGAAGGGCGAAAAGCAATGAGAAACCGTATCTACTTTACCAATACACAAAAGGATATCAAAATCACACCCGCCCACCGCGGCCTTGTGACCCGTGCCGTCAACGCCACCCTGAAGGCAGAGGAGTTTGAAAGAGGGGCTGAGGTCTCGGTGACCATGGTGGACATGGAGGAAATCCACGCACTGAACCTGGAGCAGCGCGGCGTGGACCGCCCAACGGACGTTCTGTCCTTTCCCATCTTTGATGAGGATTTCGACGACGAAGAGCTGGCGGTGCTGGGCGATATTGTGCTCTGCCCCGAAAAAGCACTGCAGCAAGCGAACGAGTTCGGCCACAGCTTTGAACGGGAGCTGGCGTTTCTGACCGTGCATTCCACCCTGCATCTTCTGGGCTACGATCACGAAACGAGCGAAGAGGATGACCGCATCATGCGGCAAAAGCAAACAACTATTGTAAACAGCTTAGGACTTTCGGTATAAAGGAGGAAAACACATGAAAAGAACAGGTTTTATTGCAATCGTAGGACGGGCAAACGTGGGTAAATCCACCCTGCTCAACGCTCTGACCGGCGAGAAGATCGCCATCGTATCCAAAAAGCCGCAGACCACCCGTAACCGTATTTCGGGTATTCTGACCCGCGGTGAGGATCAGTTCGTCTTCATGGACACCCCCGGTATGCTGAAGAGCCGCAACAAGCTGGGCGATTTCATGGTCAAGACCGTTAATTCCACCATCGGCGGTGTGGACGCCGCCATCCTTGTGGTGGATGCGGACTATGCCCCCGGCGACATCGAAAGAGGGATTCTTCGCAAGCTGGAGCAGAACGAGTTGCCCACCCTGCTTTGTATCAACAAGATCGACCGCAGCAGTCCCGAAAAGGTGGCTGCCTGCATCAAAGAATACGCTTCCCTTTTCGATTTTGCATCGGTCATTCCGATCAGCGCCCTGAAGGAGGATGGCGTTGCCATCGTCCTTGAGGAGGCGGGCAAGCTGCTGCACGAGGGAGAGTGGTTCTTTGCCGAGGACGCTCTGACCGACCAGCCCGAAAAGAACATCGCTGCCGAGATCATTCGTGAAAAGATCCTGAGACTGCTGGACAACGAGATCCCTCACGGCACTGCCGTGGTCATCGAAGAATTCAAGGAAAGCAAAAACCTGCTTTCCGTGCGCGCTGAGATCTTCTGCGAACGAGAAGCGCACAAGCGCATCCTCATCGGCAAAAAGGGTGAGATGCTGAAAAAGATCGGCACCTACGCCCGCGAGGACATGGAAAAATTCTTTGACGCACAGGTGTACCTGAATCTGTGGGTCAAGGTCAAGGAAAACTGGCGAGACAGCGATTTCCTCATCCACAACTTCGGCTTCAGCAAGGAAGATCTGGACTGAGATGGAGGAATTCACCCTTCCTGCCCTTGTCATACGCGAATGTGACATTGGTGAGCAGGACAAGCTTTTGACTCTGCTCAGCGCCCAACGCGGTAAGCTCACCGTCAAGGTGCACGGCTGCCGCAACATTAAAAGCAAGAACATGGCGTGTTCTTCCCTGTTTTGCTACGGCAATTTCACCGTCACCGAAAAAAACGGACGTATGACCGTCAAGGAATCCTCCCTGCAGGAGAATTTCTTTGATTTGCGCATGGACGTTTGCAAGCTGGCGCTGGGAAACTACGTGGCTGAGGTGCTGCTTTCGGTCAGCACCGAGGAGAACGAAGAAACGGAGCTGATGCTTTTGGGGCTCAACACCCTCTACGCCATCTGTCACCACGACAAGGATCTGCGCCTTCTGAAGGCTGCCTTTGAGCTACGCGTGCTGGCGTTGCTTGGCTTCATGCCCGATCTCTCCTCCTGCTCGGATTGCAGTGAGGAGCCCGCTGCTCCCCTCTTTTTCGACCTGCAGGAGGGCAACCTTCTCTGTGGGAGCTGCCGTCAACTGAACCTACGGCAAACACCCCTTGTTTCCATTGGAAACGATACCCTTTCTGCCATGCGCTACGTGCTGACGGCTCCCGCAAAACGCATCTTTTCCTTTTTGCTCTCGGAGCAGTCGCTTGAGGAGCTTTCTCTGCTTGCCGAGCGCTTTCTCATCACACAAACCGAAACCAATTTCAAAAGTCTTAAATTTTATCACTCTGTAACACAAGGAACAATATGAATTTCGATCGCGCAATTACCATTCTGGAATTTAATAAAATACGACAGATGCTCTCCGAGCTCTCGCTTTGCGACAGTGCCGCCGACATGGCACTGCGTCTTTCCCCCGACGATGATCTGCGTCACATCCGACGCAGACTGAAGGAGACCAGCGATGCCAAGCGTCTTGCCGGCACCAAGGGCGCTCCCTCCTTCTGGGGCGTCAAGGACATCACCGGCAGCCTTGATCGCGCGGAAAAGGGCGCGGTGCTCACCACAAGAGAGCTTCTGGACGTGGCTGCCATTTGCGCCTGCGTGGAAAGCCTCATCAGCTATCACGGTGAAAACGAGTCCGTCACCGGCAGCGTGGACCTGTACTTTGAGCGTCTGATCCCCCTGCACTCTCTGCGGGCACAGATCACCGGAGCCATTCTCGGTGAGGAGACCATTGCCGACGAGGCAAGCCCTGCCCTTGCCACCATCCGCCGCAAGATGCGCATCGCCTCCAATCGTATCAAGGAGACGCTGCAAAAGTATATTACGGGCGGCACCCATTCCAAATACCTGCAGGAAAACATCATCACCAGCCGCAACGGCCGCTACGTCATCCCCGTCAAGGCAGAATGCCGCAACGAGATCAAGGGTCTGGTGCACGACACCTCCTCCTCCGGCGCTACGCTGTTCATTGAGCCCGCCGCCGTGGTGGAGGCAAACAACGAGCTGCGCATTTTGGAGCTGGAGGAAGGCAAGGAGATCGAACGCATCCTTGCCGCCCTTTCCGCCATGGCATCCGACAACGCAGGCTCTTTGCGTCTTGACTATTACAACATCACAGAGCTCGCCTTCATTTTTGCAAAGGCAGAGCTCTCCTTCCGCATGAATGCCGCTGAGCCAACCGTTTGCGAAACGGGGGGCATCGAGCTGTTTAAGGCAAGGCATCCATTGCTCGATCGCAACAAGGCAGTCCCCATCGACATTCGTCTTGGCGACGATTTCACCACTCTCGTCATCACCGGTCCCAACACGGGCGGTAAGACGGTCTCACTGAAAACGCTGGGGCTGCTCACCCTCATGGCACAGGCAGGTCTTCACATCCCCTGTGCGGAGCATTCGAAGATCCGCGTGGTGCAATCGGTGCTGGCAGACATCGGTGACGAGCAAAGCATCGAGCAATCGCTTTCCACCTTCTCGGCACACATGAAGAACATCGTTTCCATTCTGGAGGATGCAGACGAGAATTCTCTGGTGCTCTTCGACGAGCTGGGCTCGGGCACCGATCCCGTGGAGGGCGCCGCCCTTGCCATGGCGATCCTTGAAACCGTCAAGGAAAGAGACTGTCTGTGCGCCGCCACCACCCACTACGCCGAGCTGAAGGCATACGCACTGGACACCGACGGTGTGTGCAACTCCAGCTGCGAATTTGACATTGAGACCCTGCGTCCCACCTACCGTCTAATCATCGGCACCCCCGGCCGCTCCAATGCCTTTGCGATCTCTCGCAAGCTGGGGCTGGACAGCGCCATCATCGACCGCGCCAACGCCCTTGTGGCCTCCGACAACCGCCGCTTTGAAACGGTGGTGGAAAAGCTGGAAAACGCCCGCGTGGAGGCCGAACGCAACCGCGAAGAAATGGCAAAGCAACGCGCTGAGTACGAGCAGTTCAAGCGCGAAGCCGAAGCCGCTCTCAAAAAGAGGCTCTCGGGCGTTGACAACGAGGTGGCAAAGGCCAAGGAAGAGGCTTCCCGCATCATCCAAAGCGCAAAGATCACCGCAAATTATGTGTACGAGCAGCTGGAAGAGCTGAAAAAGAAAAAGGAAAGCGACGATTTCGCCAGAGAATACGAGCGCACCAGAAGAGAGCTGCGCGGTCAGCTGGACGAGGCAGACGACCGCATCGACCCGGTTGTAGAAAACACAAACGAGGACTACACCCTGCCCCGCGCCCTGCGTAAGGGGGACAGCGTGGAGATTGTCAACATTGGTAAGCAGGGCTTCCTGGAGACAGATCCCGACAAAAACGGCACTGTTACAGTGCGCGTGGGCATCATGAGCACCAAAACAAATATCAAAAACCTGCGTCTTGTGGAGGAAGCCTCCACACTGACCGACAAAAACGGAAAGAAGATCGGCACCTCCTCCTTCGTACCCACTCTGACCAAGACCTTCAAGGCGGAGCTGGACATCCGAGGCGAAACGGGCGACGACGGCTGGTTCATTCTGGACAAGTATCTGGACGACGCCCTGCTTGTCAAGGTGGCAAGCGTGCGCATCATCCACGGCAAAGGCACGGGACTTCTTCGCAAGCATATCTGGAATATGCTGAAAAAGGATCGCCGCGTGGCCTCCTACCGCATGGGTGCCTTCGGAGAAGGCGATGCGGGCGTAACGATCATAGAGCTGAAGATCAAATAAACAAAAGTACGCAGATACACTCTGCGTACTTTTTGACTATATATGAATATCCAAACGGCTGAACCGTTCAAAGAGCTGCTCCTCTTCGGTTTGCACGTCTTCTGCCGCTTCGATCTTTCGGCGGATGCTGAGCATTATTTCGTCGGTCTCTCGGATGGTCTCGGCACACGCCCTCAATTCTGCGGATACCAGCTCCTGATCGGGGATCTCCTGCTTATACTTCATCTGATGCTCAAGGCTTGCCCAAAAGTCCATGGCAATGGTGCGGATCTGTACCTCCACCTTTACGTCCTTCTTTCCTTCGGCAAAAAACACCGGAACCGTCACGATCAGATGCAGGCTTCGGTAGCCGTTTGGCTTCGGATTTTCGATATAGTCCTTTCTGGCAATCAGCACGATATCGTCCTGTGCAAGAAATGCATCGGCAATGGTATAGATATCGTCGATGTAGGGGCAGATCACCCGCACGCCCGCCACGTCGTTGATATGCTTTTCCACGTTGGCAAGCGAAAAGGGGATCCCGTTTCGCATCATCTTCTCGGCAATGCCGGTGCTGCGCTTCAGACGGGTCGAAATGGAGCTGATGGGGTTGCGTCGGTTGCGCAGCTTGCATTCTGTGCTTAAGATCTCAAACTTGGTCTGTACCTCCTTCATGGCGCAAGTATACATCATCATCAGCTCCTTAAAGCCGATCATGGTCTCCATCATCCTTTTGGCTTGCTCCATCATCAGATTGACTGCGTTATCCGCAAGACCGCTCAGCTGCAGCATCTCTTTACTTTGCATGGCATCTTTTAATAAGCTCTCCATCTCGCCCGGGTCGGTCATCTTTTTCTCTTCCACTTTCTATCCTTCCTTTCTTATTGTTTTTACACACTTGTGTATTATATCAGATCATTGTGACCTCCGCAATAGGAATGCGTGAATGTTTTGTGAATAAAAAATGCGCACCGTGTGCGCATTCTTTATTTCATCAGCTCGTCGGTCAGGCGGATGATCTCGGGAGCGATCTTTTCACGTTCTCTCTTTAGCGTGTAGTGATAAGCGGGATAGGCAAAAATGCAGGGAACACATCCGATGATCCCGATCGCAACTCCCAGCACGATAGAAAGGATCTGCCCCATTCCGAGCATTGCCCCAAGATCCGAGATCACAAGGCTCAGTCCAAGACCCAGGATCAGTGCACCGACGATTCCAAGCACCAGCGCGATCATTTGTGCTTTCTCGGTCACGCGCGCGTCCAGACGGCGCACTCTCTCCATCTTATCCTCTTCCTTGCCCGTGTATTTTTCGCGGATCTTCTTCAGCTCCTCCTGCTCGTTTGCGGAATAGGTATAGGAAAAACCGTTGCGATTGTGATCAAATTGATAGTTATTTTCCATTGTTTTGGTCTCTTTCAAGCTTTAAATATTTTTTTGTGCCAAAAATCAGCATGTACAGTGCGATAGAAGTAATGCAAAGCGCCACCCCCGCTCCCACAAGCTTCAGCATCAGATTTCTCGTTTGCACGTCCATGGTCTTATCGCCGAAGGTCGTCAGCATGGTGGAGGTCAGGGTCAGCATGGAAACGCAAGCGGATGCCAGACCGATCGCCTTGGCTGCCGAATAAACCGGGCTTCGGTATTTTCGGTATCTGACGATATTGATGATCGACAACGTGAACAACCAAAAGGTGCACATTGCCAGCGTGATGGCGGTGATCATGTGATGGTGAAACGTTCTTTCCCAATAGGTCATAAAAAACACCATGAGAGAAAGGGTCAGGTTGAGGATCAGCAGCATCAGACCGCAGATGCGGTAGCGCACCAGCTCTGCGTGCAAATTCTCTCCCGGCGCACTCCTTCTTGTGTGCCGTAGCAGAAAGAAGCGCATCAATGCCAAAAGCAGATAGTAGATCGCCAGCGTCCCGTACCAAAAGGAACCGTGGTATAACCCCAGCGCTCCATGAAGTGCGGCATATACGGCGTTGCCTGCCAGCGATGCGTACAGCGATAGGCTGATACGGTAGCGCACGTCCCGCCGCCAGCGAATAAGCAGCGCACTATCTTCTTTTTTTCTTTTTATGAGCCGCAGAAGGCGGGGCATTTGCAGACACACCACCGTCAGCGTATACGCCGAAAGCACGTACGCCGCGATCGCCGCAACCGATTGGCTGCCCGCCCGCAAAAAAGCATACAGTAATCCTATACAGGAAAGCGGAACAAGCAGCAATGTTAGTACAATCGGGGGAAACAGTATGATATTACATATTCTTTTCAGTTTCATGACCGTCTGTTTTCAATTTCACGGTGAACACGCTTCCCTTACCGAGGGTGCTTTCCACCGAGATCTCGGCACGCGTGATATCGATAATGCGTTTGACCAGCGCCAACCCCAAGCCGTTGCCCTTAGTGGCATGGGATGCATCCGCCTGATAAAACTTTTCAAAAATGTGCTCGCCCACCTGCGAGGAAATACCGATGCCCGTATCGGCAACCCTGACGATTGCCAAATTGCCTTCCTTTTTAAGCGTAAGCGATACCCTTCCGCCATCGGGCGTAAATTTAAAGGCATTGGAAAACAGATTGCTCCACACGTGGGACAAAAGCTCTCTATCTGCCGTGATCACAACGTCATCCTCGATGTCGGTTTCGATCTCTATTCTTTTCTTTTCCCACACGCCCTCGTACTGCAAAAGACATTCGCACAGCTGCTCGCCAAGGTCGTATCGCTCGGTCTTTGGATAGATCTGCTGGTTTTCCAGCCGACTGAGCTTCAGTACGTTTGACACCATCTCGGACAGATGGCGGCAGGCGGAGGAAATAGCACGGGCGTATTCCCTGCGCTGCTCTTCGGTCAGATCCTCCGATTGCAGCAGCGTTGCGTAGTTTTGCATGACGGCAAGAGGGGTCTTCATTTCGTGGGATACGTTGGCAACAAAATCGGTGCGCAGAGTCTCCACCCCGGAAAGCTCCTTTGCCATCTGATTGATGCAATCGATGATCTTGTTGAAGTTTTCATCGCACATGAATTTCGACACCGGCTTGACCCGCACGTTAAAGTCACCCGCGATCATCTTTTCGCTCGCCGTTACGATCTGCTTTGCAGGACGCTCCACCGTAAATCTACGGCGAATGCCGTCTGCCACGGTGAAAATGAGACTGATGACCACTACATTGAGGAAGGTCAGCTTGGCGGCAGCCGCTACGTTTTCCTCGGTGAGCGTTACCTCCAAGCTCTCGGAAAGCACCGTTACGAACAGCATGGTGCAGCAGGAGATGACGAAGGAAACGATGAAGAAGAAAAACATGAAGTGACTGAAGGCACGAACGAACCTGCTCCAGCGCGGCTTTTCGCTCATTTGATCACCGCCTTGTAACCAAGACCGTGAACGGTAACAATCTCGAAATCCTTACACTCAGACAGCTTCGCACGCAGCTTGGTCATGTAGACGTCCACCGTGCGGGGACCCGAGGCGGTATCCGCATCCCAAAACTCATCCATGAGTTGGGTGCGGGTGAAGGTCTTTTTGGGATAGGACAAGAATTTATAGAGCAGTCTGAATTCGCGGTTGGTCAGCGGGATCTCCTCATCCCCCAGATAGGCAGTGTACTCGTCGGCATCCATGCGGAAGTCGCCCACTGTCAGGCGGCGGTTGGACGCAATCTTTGCGCGGCGCAGCAGCGCACCGATGCGAAGGAACATCTCGTCAAGATCGATGGGCTTGACCATATAATCGTCCACTCCCACACGATACCCTCGCTCCTTGGCGGCAAAATCGTCCCTTGCCGTAACGAACAAAATGGGAATATCCTCATTGAGAGTACGTACGGTCTTAACGAATTCAAAGCCGTCCACGTCGGGCATCATGATATCCGAAACGATCAGATCAAACACCGTTTCGTACATCACGTCGTATGCATCGTTGGCACAAAGGCAGCCGGTCGCCTCGTAGCCGTGCTGATTCAGAAAGGAGCACATGCTTCGGTTCAATTCTTTATTATCTTCTACGATCAGTATCTTAAACATAGTAACCCTCTCTTTCTACGGCTGCATTCTAACACACAAATGTTAATATTTTGTTTCTGTTCTTCAAAAAAGAGGCTAATTCAAGCCTCTTTTTCGGAATCGTCATCTTTAATATTCTGTTTGGTCACTGCCACCTTGCGGATCTTTACGTCGGTACCCTTGATCGCCTTGACGATATTTTCAAAATGCAGGATCATGATCAGGACCGCCGGTACGGTGGCGATCAGGGTGGTCACAAGATCTCTACCGGTATACGCCACGTAGGAAACGTAGGTCACCGCCGCAAAATACGGCATGATGAAGCTGTAATTTACGATCAGCATGAGAATACTGCCCACCGCCAGCACGAATACCAGCAGAAGCGGCTCGTACGCCATGATGAGCCCACCAAAAGCGGCAAGGCCCTTTCCGCCCTTAAAATGCATATAAAAGGGGAAAATATGACCGAGAATGGCGGCAATGCCCGCAAGCATCGAAACGTAAGCAACCTCGGCAAACAAATACTGCGCAAGCCTTGCGGCGCAGAATGCCTTGAGGATGTCAAACGCCATCACAAGTACCCCCATCCATTTACCGAAATGCAGCATGACGTTGGAGGCGCCCAGATTGCCCGTGCCGCTGTTGCGAAGATTTCTCTTTTTCAGCTTACCGATCAGCGCCGCGGGACTGAGCGTACCGATCAAATAGCCAAGCAGCATACTGACCGCTATTCCAATAACGGTCTCTTTCATGAGTCTCACCCACTTTTGTAATTTATTCCGCCTTCATTATACACGATTCTTCCTCATCTTGCAACAGCAAGATGAAATTTCTTATACAAGAGCACACCTGTTCAGCACCGTCTTGCTGATGGCACCAAGGCCCACGGCAAACATCGCCCCGCCCGCAAGACAAAGAAGAAGGTGAATCGGAGTGGACCCAAGGGGCGTGATCATGGGAACCATCATAAAGAGCAGCATACCGCCGCCCAGTGAGCCGCAAATGGAAAGCCAAGCCCTTTGCCTCGCAGATACGGCTATCAGCGTGAAAATGGCAACGAATACGAGCATCAAGCAGATCTTGGCAAGCATGCACATGACCAAATTGAATGCCGAAAGCGAGCCAAGGTCAAAGGAAAGCGAGCAAATGGCGCCACCCAGCACCGCACCCACAAAATAGGCTATCAGCATACACGCTCCGCAAAGGAAGCCGCAAAGGGTTTTGGAAATGACGTAATCACCCTTCCTTGCCCGCACGGTGAAGAGATTTTTGGCGTATCCGCTTCGGAAATCGTCCGAGATGAACAGACATACGAATACCGATACCAGCATGAACATCATATTGATATTACACATCGCCATCACGTCCATGCCGCCCATGGGGGATGCCTCTTCTTCGCCCTTTTCCTCTGCATTTGTTTCCGGTGTTCCGATGGACTGCCAGGTGTTTTCCGGGCCCTGCATCACCGTGATCTCTCCGGTCTGGGGATTCTTCGATTCGGTGCCGTCCATCATAGTCATCATGACCGTCATGAGGATCGGTATTACAAGCGCTATGGCAACGAGAATGTAAAACAACCGAGATCTGCGCATTCTGCGCAGATCCACCTTCAGCATACTGCCAAGGCGTTTACCAAAGCTTTGGGACGTAAAATTAACTGCGTTTTCCATTCCCGTTTCCTTTCTCCATTAAGTTTATATAGTATTCTTCAAGCCCGATCTTGTCGGTATCCAGTTCACTGACACAAATTCCGTTTTCGTATAGATAGGCTGCGATCTGAGACGCCTCCACCTCGTCGTACACGCGCAGATACTCTGCCTCATCCTCCTTCACACGCTGAAAACGCCGGCAAAGCAGTTGCTTTGCTTTTTCCATTTGGTCGGTCTTCAGCTTTACGAAGGTGGGACAGTCGGCATCCAGCTGCTCTGCGGTCATTTCCACCACCATCTTGCCGTGGCGGATGATACCGTAGTGGGTCGCCACCATCTGCAGCTGTCCCAAGAGATGAGAGGACACCACGATACTGCGTTTTCCGTCCTTCACGATATCGAGGAACACCTCGCGCATGATGCGCATGCCGTCGGCATCCAGACCGTTCAGAGGCTCGTCAAGCACCAAAAGTGTCGGCTCTCCCAAAAGCGCCATGGCAATGCCCACTCTCTGCTTCATACCAAGCGAGCAGTTTTTGTATTTATTACCGGCAGCACCCTCCATG
>SVRH01000054.1 GCA_015064925.1 Oscillospiraceae bacterium
GAACACAAATGCCACCCGGAAGGAGGAGCCTTCTTCGTAGTCATCCTCTCCGTCACGATTGCCGCCCTCGTAGTCTCTGTCGTACGCTCTGTGTTCAAGCCTATCGACAGCCTCTGACAACGCCTGCGCGGTCTCTTCATCGGTTTTCGTAAGCGTCACCGTACCGCTGCGGTAGGAAAAATCCCCGTTTGCATCAAAATGATTGTTGGGCAGATCCCGATAGCACAGATAATACAGTTTTCCTTCGATCTTGTAGATCGCGCCGTAGGTCTTGTAAAACACGTTATTCGATTCGTATAGCCGCAGATCGTATAGGAAAAGATCCTCCAGCTCAGTAACGTCCATCGTCACCGTCTCTTCGCCAAGCGCATTCAGCTTTTGTATCAGCTCGGCGTCCAGCGCGGATTCCATATAGCCATGATCACCGGTCAGTCGGAACACGCCGCTGCGATCCTGATGCACAAAGGCATCCAGCGCCCCCTTCGCTTCGATGGTGACGTATACACAGTAGTCGGGATAATCTCCAAACCAAACCAAGTCCCCTCCTTTTTCTGTGGAGAAAACCGTGTATCCATCCAACACCTTCTGCTTGTATAAGTATTCATAGTCAGGCTCCGCATAGACGCCCAGCGGCAAGGTATAGCGGACGTATTCCTTTTGTCCGTCGGTGAGGGTCTTTTGATCGTCGGAAAGCTCCCACTTCACGTATTCCTCCGCCGAGGAAGCAATAGGGCAAAGCACCCCGATGAGCAAACAGCAAACAGCAAGAAAGCCGAGTGTCTTTCGTATATTCTTTTTCATCGGTCAGCCTCCTTAGCTTAGATTGAGCTTTCGCTCCAGAATGTCCAGCGTCACACAGAACATAATATAGGCAATAGACACCACCGCAAGGCAAGCGATCAGCCCCACCAGCGCATAGCCCCCGTGCAAAAGCGCGCTCGGCAGTCGTTCTTCGATCGCAAATATCAGCGACGGCACGCTAAACGTGGTGTTGGGTCCCAGCACTGCATAGATGTTGACCTCGGTCACTCCCGAAACCACGGTGTCAATCAGAAAATACAGGCAGACCCCCGCCAGCACCTTTGCCTTTTTGGCAAGAAGAGTCCCGACGGTGATGCACATATAAATGAGCATGGACGAATACAGGCCAAGACAAATGAGTAGGCACAGCCCCTCCAGCAGGTATACGATCAGCCACGCCCCAATGTCCTTCCACAGATCGGCGAATAATTGTCCGATTTCACCGAAGTTCGCAAACGAAAGAAGCGCACCGTCCTTCGGTACGGCGGAAAGAAGCAGCACGATCATCGCCGCCAGCAGATACAGCAGTACCTGCGCCGCCGACCAAGTGATCGCATTGGCGACCTTGGAAAACAGCAGCTGCTTTCTGGATACGGGCAAAGTAAAGGTCAGATAGCCCTCATCGGTATAGAAATTTTTGTAAAAATGGTGGTAGATCCCGTACTGGACCATAATATAAGAGCCCACCAGCCAAAGAACGTATACCGAAACGAAAAAGGTAGCCAGTCCCACGTACGCCGCCGAACGACTGTCGTATTCGGAATTCAAAAAACGCATGACCAGACCCGCAGGGATCGACATGGCAAGAATGATCGCCGCCTGACCCAGCCACAGACCGCGCACGGCCTTCAGATCGTAACGAAGCAGCTTACGGAACATATTTGAACACCTCCCTGAACAGCTCATCCAGCGACTTTCCCTGCTCGGCACGTACGTCATCGGCAACCCCCGAAAGCAGGATCTTGCCGCCCGGTGCCATGAAGGCAAATTCATCCAACATGGGCTCGACATCGTGGATCAGATGGGTGGTGATGATCACGGCGGCCTCCGGATTGTAATTGCCGATGATGGTGCTGATGATATAGTCTCTTGCGGCAGGGTCCACGCCTGCGATCGGTTCGTCCAGCAGATACAGCTTGGCCTTGCGCGCCATGACCATGACCAGCTGCACCTTTTCTTTGGTGCCCTTGGAGAGGGTCTTGAGCTTGGCAGACACGTCAATATTCAGCTCAGACAGCATCTTTCTTGCCACGTTTTCATCAAAATCGGCATAAAAGTCTGCAAAATAGCGGATCAGCTCTTCCACCTTCATCCAAGCGTTTATGTACGTGCGCTCGGGCAGATAGGAAATGACGGCGTTTGAGCGCTCGCTGCGCAGCTCCCCGTCGATTGCAACGGTTCCGTCATCGGGCGCCAAAAGGCCGCTGATGATCTTGATCAGCGTGGACTTGCCGCAGCCGTTGGGCCCCAGCAAACCCACGATCCGCCCCCGCGGCACCTCCCAGTGAAAGCCCTTTAGGACGGGCACATCCTTACGGTAGCTCTTATGTAAATTCGTACAGACCAGAATCGGTGTACTCATTTCCGTTCCGCCTCCTTTGTGATAAATGCAATCAATTCTTCTTTTGTGATCCCCAGAGACTTCGCTTGCGCAAGCCAGTCCCGCATCGCCTGCTCCTTCAGCGCGGTCTTTGCCTTTTCCAAGATCTCGGTATCCGACGTGACGAATCTGCCAAGCGTTCCTTTGGCGGCTAAGATCCCCTCCTCCTCCAGATAGAGAAGTGCTTTTTGCATGGTGTTGGGATTGACAGCCGCCTCGGTGGCGAGCTGCCTGACCGACGGGATCTGACTGTCGGGGGGATATTCCCCTGCCAGGATCCGTCCTCGGAGTCGGTTGGCGATCTGAAGATACACCGCCTCCCTACTGTTAAATTGCCAGGGCACGTTATTCTCCCCTTTCTTGTATTACTGTACTAGCACAATAATACAACGTAATTCTCCGTTTGTCAATAGGGTAGCTCAATTTTTAAAATTTTTTCCGTTTTGAGCGACCGTATTGTCGATTTCGATTCTCTCGCAATCGGCTTGGATTACGTGCGGACACCTCTGCCGGAGGGGGGCGTTTCCTTAACCTTCGTGCAAAAAAGAATGAAATCGGAAGCTTTTTGCCCAAATGGGCAAAAAGCTTCCACAATTCTTCATTCTGCATTCCGAATTCTTCATTTTACGCGTCAAGGGGTGCTTTTCTTTTTCCACGCAACAGCTACGGCTTTTGTCGGCTGCGAAACAGAAGAGCCGCCAGAAATCCAAAGCAGAGTGCCGCGGCGATGCCGCCCGCCGTTGCCGTCAGTCCTCCTGTGAAGGCGCCGATGACCCCGCGCTCGTCCACCGCCTTTTCCACGCCCTTTGCCAGGCTGTAGCCAAAGCCCGTCAGAGGCACCGTCGCACCCGCGCCCGCCAGCTCCTTCAGCGGCTCGTACAACCCAAGCCCCGTCAAAAACACACCGCTTGTTACATAGGTCACCAAAATTCTGGCAGGCGTCACCGACGTGCGATCAATGAAGATCTGCGCAATGACGCAAAGCATCCCACCCACCAAAAACGCAAGCAAGTATTTTGAAAGATCCACGTCTACCCCTCACTTTCGATACACACCAGATGGGCAATGCCCGGAATACTCATGCCCTGCTTGACGCTCATGGGACTCATCAGCGCCCCCGTTGCCACGTATAGCATCCGCTTGTAGCGCCTCGGCAGCAGAACCGCGCTGAGCACCGTTGCCGAGCAGCCGCAGCCCGAGCCCCCCGCGTGCACGTCCTGACGCGCCGCATCGTAGATCAAAATGCCGCAGTCGGTATAGCTCTCTCCAAGCGTCACGCCGTCGTGGGCAAACAGATCCTTAAGGATGGCGTAGCCCTCTGCCCCCAGATCCCCCGTGACGATGCGATCGTAATCCTGCGGTGCGCTGCCGCTACCGTCAAAGTAGCGCTTCAACGTATCGTATGCCGCAGGCGCCATGGCAGCACCCATGTTGTTGGCATCGGTGATGCCGCCGTCCACGATCCTGCCGGGCAGTACCGCAGTGATAGAGGGACCGCTTCCCTCATGACCGAGCAAAAAGGCACCCGCCCCCGTCACCGTCCACTGGGCGGTGGGGGGACGCTGGCCGCCGTAGTCCAGCGGATAGCGGAACTGCCTTTCCGCCGAGCAGAAATGCGAGGATACCACCACCCCCAAAAGCGACGCTCGTCCCGCATCGTACAAAAGCGAGCCCAGCAGCAGTCCCTCTGCCGAGGTGGAGCAGGCACCGTAGATGCCAAGGTAGGGCACGCCAAAGGAAAGCGCCCCGAAGGAGGAGCTTGTACACTGGTTCATCAGGTCGCCCGCGATCAGTAGATCCAGATCCTCCTGCCGCTTTTTCGCCTTGTGCATGGCAAGCGACAAAGCCCTGCCCTGCATCTCCGCCTCCGCCTGCTCCCAGGTTTCCTTTCCAAACAGTCCCGTGGGGTCCAGCATATCAAATTGCTCTCCGCAGGGGCCCTCTCCCTCTTTTTTTCCGCCCACCGCCGCACTTGCTATGATCCGCGGTGGATTCTTCAGCTCAATCACGCCTCTTGCCATCTCACAGCCACCTCAGACAGTAGTAAACGAGTCCGTAGATCACCGATGCCAGCGTACCGTACAAGATCACGGGACCTGCGATCACAAATGCCTGCGCGCCCAGTCCCAGCACAAGTCCCTCCGCTTTGTTGTCGATGGCAGGGGCAACCACCGCATTGGCAAAGCCTGTGATGGGCACCAGCGTTCCCGCCCCTGCGTGCTTTGCCAGCTGTCCGAACCAACCGAGCCCCGTTGTCAACGCCGCCAGAAAGACCAGCGTCATGGGCACCAGCGTCGACACGTTTTCCTCACTCATGCCTGCCAAGCCGTACAGATCGAACAGCCCCTGCCCCAGTGTGCAGATCGTGCCTCCCACCAAAAATGCCAGTAAACAGTCCTTGCCAAGGGGGGAACGCTTGGCTTTTCTTGCCGCATACTGCGGATACGTCTCTTGCTTCACTTTATCACACTCCCGTTTTTTTACAGTATGCGTCCCCCCGCCTTCCTTTATTCTTCTTTGCCGCAATATTTGCGTCTGGTCGCCTCTCCGCCACGCAGATGCCGCTGCTCCTTGTTTTCCTTCAAAATCTCCTTTACCTGCCCGTGAAGGGCGGTGCTGTAATGGCAAAGCCGCTCGGTCACATCCTTGTGTACCGTTGATTTGCTCACGCCAAACGCCCCTGCCGCCTGCCTCACCGTTGCCCTTTTCTCTATCATGTATGCCGCCACCCGCAGGCAGCGCTCCTTGACCGCATGATCCTCCTGCAACAAAACCATACCTCCTGCCGTTTTTGCTACAAATATATGCGCACAGGCAAAAAAAGAAGAACCGTTTTTCGGTTCTTCTTTTACAAAGACAGGATTATTTCAAATATACTGCATCTGCCAGCAGGGCTTCGCTGTGCGCCATTACCCGACGCATCCTTTCTTCCCCAATTGCGCGTAGCGCCCTCGGGAAATGATCATAGCCGCCCATTTCGCTGCCATGCAGGTCGCTGCCCAGCGCCCACACACGATCCGCCTCAAACCACTTTTTCAAGGCGCCTCTGCGAAGAAAGGAACAAAGTGCCGATGCATTGATCTGCGTCTGCACGTTCAGCTGCAGGAGCGTCTCCACATCCTTTTTGGGATAGCGGTCGATGTGCGCCATCACAACGGTGAATCCGTCGCAGGACAGCGCGTCCACTGTTTCAAAGTGGGCATCCCGCCAACCCCCCGACGGCATCTCCAGCAGCAGGCAACGGGTGCCTGCCACACAAAGTGCCTCCAGCCCCTTGAGGTTTTCCAGTCCGGGCGTGCAGTACACCTCCGCGCCGATGGCAATTTGCGGGGCGTTTTCGGGCAGATGTGCCTTTAGCAGCTCTGCCGCCGCCTCTCTTTTTTGCACGAAATCGGCAAGCGAAATGCTGCCGGGATAGAAATGGGAGGTTGCCACCACCGTATCACTACCGCCCGCCTTTATCAGCGCAAGCTGGGAAAGCGATTGGGCAAGACCGTTACATCCGTGGTCCATGCCGGGCAGAATGTGGCTGTGAAAATCAATGATCCTTGCCATTTTCCTTCTCCGGAGCAGTCTCCTCCAGCGTCATCTCGATGTCTTCGTTCCTTGCAATCTCGCTTTGGGCAGGGGTAAACTCGCTTGCCTGTCTGCCATAGCCGTAACGGTTGTATCTGCCGCCGTAACGCTTTCTCTGTTCCAAGCTCACATCGTTGAGCACCACGCCAAGCACGTTGGCGTTCATCTGCTTGAGGGTGTCCAGTGCGCTGCGCACCGAACGGGCATCGTCCGCACCCGAGCGCACCACAAACACGTAGCCGTCCACCAGCGAGCCGATAACACCCGCGTCGGTGACCACGTTGATGGGAGGCAGGTCGATGATGACCATGTCAAACTTTTCCTTGACAAGCGCGATCAGCTTTTCCATGCGCTCACTCGCCAACAGCTCGGAGGGGTTGGGAGGGGTCGCGCCCGCATTCAGCACGCTGACGTTGGGATATTCCTTGATCTTGTGCACCGAAATGCCGCCCTGGCGGAAGCCGCCCAGGATCTCGCTCACGCCCGTTACGTTCTTCAGATTGAACACACGGTGCTGCACGGGGCTTCGCAGGTCGCCGTCAATGATCAGCACCTGCTTTCCCAGCTGCGAATAGGAGATCGCCAGATTGGCAAGGGTCAGGGATTTTCCGCCTCCCTTGAAGGCGCTGGTAACGCCGATGACGGGACATTTCTTGTCCGCCAAAGTGTACATCAGATTGGTTCGCATCTTGTTGTAGGCTTCACCGGTCATAAAGTCGCTGTTGGCGCCCAGCAGACGCGATCTGTATTCCGCTCTTGCGTTGGGGTTTTTACGATTCTTACGATCAAACATTTCCCTTTACCTCCCCTTCGATTTCTTGTTTTGCATCGGTCACCTGCACCGACTGAATGGCAGGAATGACACCCAGGATGGGATACTCGCAGATCTGCTTCAGATCCTCCTCGGTGCGCACGGTGGTATCCAGCACGTACCACACAAGGAAGGCACTGTAGCAAAGCACCGCACCCAGAAGCGCGAACAGCACCGCTGTGCGCATCACGTTCGGGGACACCGGCGAGGGTGAGGTGGCATCGTACATCTGCGCGCTACGCACCAGCTTGACCTCGCCCTTCTGAGAACCGTTGGTTCCCATGATCTGCTGCTGACTCTGTCCGAAGAATTTGGGAGCCACGTCTCCCAGCGCCACCGCCATGTTGAAGGCGTAGTCGGGATTGGCATTGGTCAGGGTCACCGAGAAAATACTGGAGTTTTCGGTGGTATGGGTGGATATGCTGCCCTGCAGGATGGAGATGTTGGCGCGCGAGCCGCTGATGTTTTCCTTTTCGCCCTGCTCGTTGGTCACCGTCATCTTTTCCAGCACAGCCTTTGCCAGCTCCTCGTCGAATTTGATCAGTCGGACAAAGTCATCCACGATCGCCACCGACAGATTTTGCGCGCTGCTTCCCGAATTGTCCACCGCGCTGACCTTGAACATGATGCTCACGGCATACTGCTTCTGCACAAAAAATTCCGTGTACACGCCTGCCGCCGCACCGAATACCACCGCGGCAAGGATCACAAACAGAACGCTCTTTTTCAGAACCTTCCAAAGATCCAGAATGCGGATGCCGCCTTCTTGATTTGTTTCATTGATCATCTGATTTTGCATATCTTACACCTTTTCTATCTGTATTTGAATCATTGTTTTCATGCTCTGTATTGCTGCCAGATCCGCTCCAGCTCACGCTCGACCGCTTCGATCTGTGCCAGAAGCGCCTGTCGCTGCCCCTGCACCGCCTCAAGACTTGCCAGCTCTGCCCGATAGCTGCTAAGAGCAGCCTCGATCGACTCCACTCGCAGGCTTTCCGCGCCGCGGTAGACCGAGAGGGAGTTCAGCATTCCGGTTCTGAATTTGTCCAGCCTTACGTCCTTGGTGATGTCCTCGACCACCTCCACGTAACGCGTTTTGATCACCAGCACCTGTGCCGTATTCTTGATCGCCTCCACGCTTGCCTGCAGCAGCGGTGCCTTGGGGTCGCTGCTGATGTAGAACTCGCGGAACACGGCGGCGTTGTCACCGCACATTCCCGTTTCCGCCTCGGAGGAGGAAAAGACCGCAAAGCCCTCTTCGATCAGCACCGACAGCGTGTCCGCACTGTACTCGTCCTTGGAAAAGGAATAGGCAACCGGGGAACGCAGTCCCTTTTGTGCAAAGCGCTGCTGCGCTTGCTGCACGTATGCCCGCAGCCGATCGGGATAGCCCGCCTCGTTCACCGTGGCAAGCAGTGCCTCATCGGCACCCAGCACGGCTCTCCAGCCGCTTTCCTCCATCTCCCGCCACTGCTTGACGGTGATGGCACCCTCGTCATCCGGCAAACGCTCACGGAACACCACGCTTCCCGCCATCTTGTATTCTTTCAGCTGGGCGTACGCCTTCTCGTAGACGTTTGGCGCACACTGATCGAACATCAGCACCACCGCGCCCTGCACCGTCGCCTCCAGCATCTTCAGCTCGTATTGCAGCTCGGTCATCAAAGAATCGGGATGCTCCCTTGCCTTCTGATAGGCGGAGATCCGCGCGAAATCCCATTTTTCGATCTCGTTTTTTTGGTTTTCCCAAACGGCAAACACACTCGCGAAGAGGATCAGCACCGACAGCAGGAGCAAAATCACTGCTTGTACGATCCGACGCATATCACTCCTCCAGAATACCGGCTCGACGCAGCGCGTCGGTGAAGGTCAGCACCGCTTTTTGAGCGGTATCCACGTCCACGTCGTATTCCTCGGTCAGACGCTTGGTCAGCTTCTCCACGTCGGTATCGTTTTTCAACTCTTCAAAAAGAAACCTTCCGGTTCCGTTGAGGGTGACCATGCCGTGAAACTCGCGGCTGAGCGCCCCTGTTGCCACGGCAACGCTCTTGCCGGCAACCTCTCTGACTACAAATCCCTGTTTGATCTTCATTGATATTTTCCTTTCGCTTGCAAGAATGACAGTCCCGTCATGGCTTCAAAGGAGGTCTTGACCGCCTCCTCGCTCATATCGCACCAAAGCGCATAGATCGGCACCGACGCTGTCAGACGGTCGATGAGTGCCATGGTCGCCACCGCGCCCATGGGCTCGTTTGGCAGGTAGATCTGACGCATCAGCGACGGCACAGCCTGCCTTGGCTGCAGACGCTCGATGCGGTTTGCCTCTCCCCTTGCCAGCAGACAAATGCCCGCAAGAGGAAGCCCCACGTTTCTCTGCCAGCCCTCCTTGCCCGCCCAGGGCGTGCCGTATGCCGTCAGAGCATCTCCCTGAAAACGCAGGATCGGTTTGTCGCCGTTGACCGGCAGGACACCGTCCTTCAGATGCGTGCGCCAAAGACGAATGTGGGTGGATTTTCCCGTTCCGCTTTTTGCCAAAAAGGCGTATGCCTTTCCCTCAAAGCCGATGACCGCACCGTGCATGAGAAAGGCATCAAAGGTGTGCAGCTGTGACGCGATGCTGCGGTACAGACATATGCTTTCGGCATAGCCCGCCTCGTGACCCTCGCCATCCAGCGCCAGCTCGCGCTCGATCTCTTCCTCTGTGGCGGTTGCGACAATGTCGGAAGGGACCTTGGCCGACACACGGTATGCTTGGCACTGCTTTTCCACGTGTGCGTACCGATTGTCAAGTTCTGCCGTCAGCTCGGCAATGCGGATCTTGAACATACGCCCTCCCACTCACACAAATTATACGAAGTATATTTTAACACAAAACAGCGGGAAATGCAATACGAAAATCAAATACTTTCTTTATATTTCTTGCTTGTTTGGCTCTTCCAGCGACGGAATATCCTCATGAGGGCAAAAAAGCGCCTGCAGCTGCTCAAATTCACGCTGCTTTCGACGGATCAGCAGCTCGTCCCGCAGAGTGATGATGGTAAAAATACAGATCGCACCAATGGCAATAGACATATCAGATACCTCTCTTTCATTTGGTATCTTCATTATACCGAAGTGAATGTACAATAAAACGGACATTTGTATTGACAAATGCAAAAAAACGAGGTATACTGAAAAAAACGCAAGGAGTACGGTATGGCAAAGCAAGCGGGACAAAAAATCAGACTTTTACGGGTGCTCTCTGTTCTTTCGGAGTTCACCGACGAGGATCACAGCCTGACCTGCGAGGAGATCCTTTCCCATCTGTCTGCCTACGGCATTGAGGCAGAGCGCAAAAGCATCTACGATGACATCCGCGCCCTTGGCGAGTGCGGCTTTGACATCCGTAACGATCGCGGCAAGGGGGGCGGCTACCGTCTTTTGTCGGGGCAATGGGAGCTTTCGGAACTGAAAATGCTCATCGACGCGGTGGGTGCATCCCATTTTCTGACCGAGAAAAAGAGCCGCGCGCTCATCGACAAGATCAAAAAGCTCACCTCCCGCTACCATGCCGATGCCCTCGGACGGCACGTCCACCTGCAGCACCGTGCCAAAAGCGACAACGAATCGGTCTTTTACTCGGTGGACGTGATCCACGAAGCCATCCGTTGCGGCAGCACGGTCAGCTTTTACTACCTGGATTACCTGCCCGACGGCAGCAAGGTGCGCCGTCACGAGGGAAAGCGCTACACCGTAACCCCTGTGGAATTGATGATGGACGATGAAAAGTACTACCTCATCGCCATTGCCGAGGGCTCCGATGCCTACCGCCACTACCGCGTGGACAAAATGGAGGGCACCTGTCTTGAAAAACGGGCAGAGCGCAGTGCGTCGGTGGACAGAACCGATCTGGACCTTGCACGCTACGCCATCTCCACCTTCGGGATGTTCGGCGGAGAGGTGCAAACGGTGCGCCTGCGGGCGGAAAACCGCATGGCAAGCGTGCTCATTGACCGCTTTGACAAGGAAAACTGCACCATGATCCCAGACGGTGGCGACCATTTCACGCTGGCAGTGCGCGTGGTGGTCAGCCCCCAATTCTTCGCATGGATCTTCGGTCTGGAGGGCAAGGTGCAGATCCTCTCACCCGATACGGTGAAGCAGCAGTACAAGGCTGCCCTGCGCCAAGCACTGGAAGAATAAAACAGCCCCTCTTTGCCGTTTGCAAGCGGAAAGAGGGGTATTTTGTATCTTCTGTTTTATTTCCCAAACGCCTTTTCGGCTTTTTTCATCATATCTCTGATGGGAAGCCCGTAGGGGCAGCGGGTCTCGCAGACGCCGCAGCCGATGCAGTCGGACGCTGTCTTTGCCATGGCATTATAGCGATCCCTCGCCCAGCCCTCAAGACCGTAGCGCTCAAGATAGCCCTCAAACAGGAATACGCCGGGGATGTTGATGCCCGCCGTGCAGGGAGCGCAGTAATTGCAGCGTCGGCAGAACTGCGTGCCGAGGGTGCGGCGCAGCGCATCGATCTCTATAAGATCCTCTTTTGTAAGAGTGCCTGCAGCACGGGCGTTCATTTTCACTTCTTCAGGGCAGTACATTCCGGGGATCACCACCGACACCGCCTCGTTTTGCAGAATGAAGCGCATGGCAAGCTCTGCGTTTTCGATGGCACCGCCCGCCAGCGGCTTCATGGCGATGAAACCGATGCCCTTTTCGCGGCATTTGGCAATCAGCGCTTCCCCCTGGGTTTCCACGGGGTTGTAGGGAAACATGACGGTCTCCACCTGAGGGATCTCCAGCGCCTTTTCAAACACCTCGGTCAAATGGCAGGTAAGTCCGATATGCCCGATCTTGCCCGCCTTTTTGGCGTCAACCAGTGCCTCCATGGCGCCGCCGGGAGCCAGCACCTTTTCAAGATCGGCAGGACCCGGATTGTGGATCTGATACAGATCGATGTGATCGGTCTGCAAATTGCCAAGGGAGATTTCAATATCCGCCGCCATGGCCTCGGCGCTGCGCGCCATGCTCTTGGTGGCAAGCACGAATTGATCGCGTCTTCCCGCGAGTGCTCTTCCGATGTACTCTTCGCTGACGGTATAGCCGCGGGCGGTATCGATGAAATTGATCCCCTCTTCGATCAGCGCGTCAAACAGCGCGGGGATCTTCTCCTCTTCGGTGCGCTGGATCGGAATACCGCCAAAGCCAACGCGCGAGATCATAAGTCCGGTTCTGCCAAGTTCATGCATGATAAGCACCTCTCTGCCTTTTGATATGCCTCCATTTTATCACAAAAAAGGCACCGTGGCACGGCGGAGGAGAAATTTTTATAAAAATGATCGGTTTTTCTCTTCGTTCTTGACAAACGGGCATTTTGATGGTATACTGATGCAAGTATGCGCCTGTGGTGGAATTGGCAGACACGCTGGATTTAGGTTCCCGTTTCGCAAGAAGTGCAGGTTCAAGTCCTGTCAGGCGCACCATAAACTAAAAGGAGAACCGAAAGGTTCTCCTTTTAGTTTATCTTGCCCACGTGATAGACGAAGGACCCTAAAATCCGCAGGATTTTATGCGTTTTGCGCCTACGGCAATCTTACCTTGCCGATGAGCCCTCGCGCAAAACGGTTCAACGTCCTGTCAGTGTCCACGTGATAGACGCAGGACCCTAAAATCCGTAGGGTTTTATGCGTTTTGCGCCTACGGCAATCTTACCTTGCCGATGAACCCTTACGCAAAACGGTTCAACGTCCTGTCAGGCGCACCAAAGCATTCAAACCCGAACCTTTTACCAATCGGTGAAACGTTCGGGTTTGTCGTTTTCTTAAAAGATGTTAAATAGCCTTTGTTTGTGGCAGTACAGAGTGTTTTGCTCTGTACTGCCACTTCTTCGTTTCAAGAGATTTCTTACATATCATTATGACAGGAAACAGCAGATCCATCGCCATCATAAAAATCCAAAATCCCATTTGTTCAAATCTCTCACATTACCTTGTAACCGCTTGAGGTCAAGGTCATATAAAATGATTGAAAATCTTTTTTCCTAAACTCTTTTCTCTCGTATCCGGGTTCCTGGTGAAAGGATAAAATTCTTTCTTCCTCGTTTACCCGGCATACATACCCCTCTGCATCTATACTCATATTATTCCACTCGCATCATGCGATAGCCGACACCGATATGAGTTTGAATATATTGGGGCGAATCCGGTGCCGCCTCCAATTTCTTACGAAGGGTCGCCATAAACACACGGAGCGATGCTACATCGTTATCC
>SVRH01000055.1 GCA_015064925.1 Oscillospiraceae bacterium
AGCTGATGGCGTATGCCGAAATGTTCCTTCGTGACCTTTCGCGCTTGGAGGACTGCAAGAAGCGCCTGAACGTTTCGCCTCTGGGCTCCTGCGCACTGGCAGGTACCACCTATCCTACCAACCGCTTTATGACCGCAGAGCTGCTGGGCTTTTCCGCTCCCTGTGCCAACAGCATGGACGGCGTATCCGACCGCGACTTCGCCATCGAATGTGCCTCTGCCATTGCTACTATCATGATGCATCTGTCCCGCTTCTCGGAGGAGATCATTCTGTGGTGCTCCTTTGAATTCAAGTACGTGGAGCTGTCCGACTCTTACTCCACAGGGTCTTCCATCATGCCGCAGAAGAAGAATCCTGACATTGCAGAGCTGGTGCGCGGCAAGACCGGCAGAGCCTACGGAAATCTGATGGCACTTCTAACCATGATGAAGGGCATCCCGCTTGCTTACAATAAGGATATGCAAGAGGATAAGGAAGCGCTGTTTGACAGTCTGGACACCGTGCAGGCTTGTCTTACCGTGTTCGCTCCCATGCTGGACACCATGAAGTTCTTACCCGACAATATGCGAAACGCGGCAGCGGGCGGCTTCATCAACGCCACCGACTGTGCGGACTATCTCACGGCAGAGAAGGGAATCCCCTTCCGTACCGCCTATAAGATCACAGGTGAGATCGTGGCATACTGCATCAAAAACCGCAAGACGCTGGAGACTATGACGCTTGATGAATACCGCTCCTTCTCCGAAAGCTTCGATGAGGGAATCTACACTGCGGTGGATCTGATGAACTGTCTGCAGAAGCGTACCTCCTACGGAGGCACCTCGGTGGAATCGGTGAAAAGACAGATCGAAGAAGCAAAAAAGAGATTTTGATACTAAAAAAGAAGGCTGCTTTAAAAAAGCGGCTTTCTTTTTGTCAAAAAGCAGGAAAAATTTTCTAAAAATCTGTACAAACCAAGAAAATTATGGTAAAATACCGCTTAGATCGGAGGTGACGGTGTGATCCGCAGCTATCAGGAATACGACGTATATCAAGCGCTTATGCAAAGGCTGGAGTTCATTTTTAATGAATTTGAGAATATTTTTGTGTCCTTTAGCGGTGGTAAGGATAGCGGACTGCTGTTGGAATTGGTGCTTGACTACCGAAGAAGGCACTGTCCCGACCGTGTAGTGGGTCTGTTTCATCAGGATTTTGAGGCACAGTATACCGTGACCACCGAATACGTGACCCGTACCTTTGAAAAATACAAGGACGAGACCGAGCCGCATTGGGTGTGTCTTCCCATGGCGACCCGAACGGCTCTTGGAAACCACGAGATGTACTGGTATCCCTGGGACGATACCAAAAAGGACGCATGGGTGCGTCCTATGCCATCACAGCCCTACGTGATCAATTTGGATGCGCCCTTTCAGTACTATAAATACCGTATGCCCCAGGAGGATCTGGCGCGACAGTTTGGACGGCATTACCGTGATCTGCACGGCGGCGGAAAAACCGTCTGCCTTTTGGGACTGCGGGCGGATGAATCGCTGAACCGTTACAGCGGCTTTGTAAACAATCGCAACGGATATGGGGGGCAGTGCTGGATCACCGAGCGCTTCAAGAACGTGTATAACGCATCTCCTTTATATGACTGGACGCAAAGCGACGTGTGGACGGCGTATTACCGCTTCGGCTATGATTACAACAAGCTGTACGATCTGTATTATAAAGCCGGACTTAAGCCCGATCAGATGCGGGTCGCCTCTCCCTTCAACGAGTATTCCAAGGACAGTCTCAATCTGTATCGTGTGATCGATCCCGAGATTTGGACAAGGCTGGTCGGTAGGGTCAAGGGAGCCAATTTCGCTGCCATTTACGGAAAGACAAAGGCGATGGGTTATCGCAACGTCACTTTGCCCGAGGGTCATACCTGGCGATCCTATACCCATTTTCTGCTGGATACCTTGCCCGCCAAAATACGCAATAATTACATAGACAAATTCAATACTTCCATTGAATTTTGGCATAAAACCGGCGGTGGACTCTCGGAAGAGACCATCGAGGAGCTGATCGCAAAGGGGTATAACGTGCGCCGCAACGGGGTATCCAATTATACCATTGACAAAAAAACGCGGGTCATCTTCGTGGGTAAGATCCCTGATCACACAGACGATATCCATTCCAGCAAGGATATCCCCAGCTGGAAGCGGATGTGCTACTGCATTCTCAAGAACGATCATATTTGTCGCAGCATGGGATTTGGGCTAAGTAAGGAAGAGAAAAGGAAAGTGGAGATGATCCGCGCAAAATACGGAGGAATCGGAAATGGGAAATAACGAGTATAAGAGTCCCGTGTACGGGATCGTGCCGATACATATTGATAAGATCATTCCCAATCACTACAATCCAAACGCAGTGGCACCGCCCGAAATGGAGCTTTTGTACGATAGCATCCGAGAGGATGGGTATACCATGCCCATTGTGTGTTATTACGTGCAGGCACAGGATAAATACGTGATCGTGGACGGCTTTCACCGCTACCGCGTCATGAAGGAGCATCCCGATATTTACGAAAGGGAAAAGGGAATGCTGCCCGTTTCGGTCATTGATAAGCCTTTGTCCGAACGTATGGCAAGCACCATTCGTCACAATCGGGCAAGAGGCAGCCACGACGTGGATCTGATGAGTCAGATCGTCAAGGAGCTGCACGATCTGGGCCGCTCTGACAAATGGATCATGCAGCATTTAGGCATGGATTCCGATGAGCTGCTGCGCCTCAAGCAGATCACGGGTCTTGCCGCACTGTTTCGCGATTGCAAATTCGGAAGAGCTTGGATCCCGGCGGAGGATGAAATGGACAAATGGGATGAAGAGCTTTCAAGCCTGCCAAAGGACGCGTAATAAAAAAGAAGCTGCAAATGCAGCTTCTTTTTTGCGAAAAATCTATTTCGGGGATATGCTTTAGCCCTGTGCTTGGCTTCCGTCCGATGCGCCCTTATCGATATCTCCCACGCGGCGAATGGATTCGATGGTGATAGTATTGATGGGGGAGGACATTTCTCCGTCAGCGGAATAGGTAACCGCCACGTCTGCGATCTTGTCCACCACGTCCATGCCCTTTGTTACCTTTCCGAATGCGGCATACTTACCGTCAAGAAAATCGCTGTCTGCATCACAAATAAAGAACTGGCTGGAGGCAGAGTTCATATCGTCGCCCCTGCGTGCCATGGAAATGGTGCCGCGGGTATGGGAAAGAGGGTTGTACACGCCGTTGGCGCTGTATTCGCCCTTGATCTTTCGGTCAGATCCACCGCTGCCGTTGCCGTTTGGGTCACCGCCCTGAATCATAAAGCCCTTGGATATGCGGTGGAAGGTCAGACCGTCATAGAACTTGCTGTCCACAAGGTCAAGAAAATTGCATACGGTAATGGGTGCATATTCGGGCAACAACTCTACGGTGATCTCTCCGAAATGGAGAACCGAGATCACGACCGTTACAGGCTCGGTGCCTACGTCGCTCTTGCCGTCGCCGTCAAGGTCGGCATCCACCATATATGCGGGAGATTCCTTCTCGCCGCAGGCGGAAAATGTAAGAGCGCAGCCAAGCAGCATACAAAGTGCCATCAGTAGGGAAAGTGTTTTTTTCATTGTAGTGTCTCCTTGTTTATGAATTCTTTTTGCCTTCCAGAAAATAGGAGGCCTCCATGTCGGCAACCGACAGTGCAAATGCGAGGGGGTAGGTCTCAAAAACGGTGCCTACGTCGCGCTTATCCTCGATGCCCGAAAAGCCCATGTGGTATCGGATGGCGAATGCCTCTTCGCGGGTCAAGCGCATATAGCCGCTGGCAATGTATACCGACTTTTCGCCGTGTCCGTAGGGCAGGGGATCCTGAAACTCATAAAAGGGTACCGACTGCCATTTTCCGTTCTCGTCCTTGACGTTACGCATCGAGGTCTTGTAGCAGCCGATCTTGCAGATGTCGTGCAGCAGCGCCACGATAGCGATCGACTCTGCGCTTGCCTGCACACCGTATTCGGTTTTGACCCGTTCGCGGTTCATGTACGCCAAAAGGCAATCGTAAACGTTCAGTGAGTGCTCGCAAAGCCCTCCTTCGTAGGCGCTGTGATAGCGCGCACTGGCGGGGGCAGTGAAGAAGTCGGAGCGGCAGAGGTAGTCCAGCAGCTTGTCTGCGCCTTCGCGTTTGATATTTTGGTTGTATATTTCGATAAATCGTTCTTTGACTATCACGGTATACTCCTTTAGAATTATTATCCTACCTATTATGCCACATTTATAATCTGTTTGTCAATACTTGACAGGAGAAAGATTTGGGTTTATAATGGAGATAATAAAACGTGGTTGGAGGTAATCATGAGAAATAAATCCGTACTCTGTATTCTTTGTCTGCTGCTTTTGGTCATGCAGCTTCCCGTTTCGGCGCTGGGGCTTCATGAAGGCTTGTCCGAACCGAGTATGGCAGAAGAATCAAAGCCGAGCACCGAATCTATGGAAGCAAAGAAGACTACTGAAACCGAAAAGTCCGGTCTATTGAAGATCGTTGGCACGGAAATTCCCATGGAAAACGTGGCCTTCATCCCGACGTTCGATTCTTCTGAAGCAGAGCCAAAGGACAAGCTTGCCGAAGCAAGGAAGCTGATTCATGAGGGGATGCTGAACTTTACAGGGGAGATTTCGCTGTACGGACTGCAGATCACGTTTGCTGAACTGCACTCGATCATAACGGATCTGCATAGCAGCGAAGCGATGCTCTTTCACGTAAACGGCCAGTACAGATACAGAATATATGATAATGATTACGTATACTCCGTGTTACTTACCTATAATACCGATGCAGCGACCTACAAAAAGCAGTGCGAGTTTGCAGAAAACGAGATTCAGAAGATCTTGACGGATAGCGGTGTTCTGCAGATCGATGATGATTTTTCACAGGCGCTTATCCTCAACGATTATCTGGCTTCCCACTATGAATACGATCTGACCTATACGTATTACGATATGTATTCCATGATGGTATACAAAAAGGGTGTGTGTCAGGCGTATACCCTGTTTTACGATGAGCTGCTGACCCGATGCGGTATCGAAGTTTGGTATGCGCAGAGCGAGGCCATGAATCATATCTGGAATCTGGTCAAGATCGGCAATCATTTTTATCACGTGGACGTGACCTGGAACGATCCGGTCTCTGACAAATATTCGATGGCAGACCACGAATATTTTATGCTCTCGGATGCGTATGTGGCCTCTGACGGTCCGCGTAATCCGCACCATAGCTGGGTCTCTCACGACGGTATCGTGTGTGATGACGATACCTACGACGCAACGATCCTGACGCAGTCGGAAAGTCCCTTTGTACTTTGCGAGGGGGAAATCTATTACATTGAAAGCGAAACCGGAAATATCAGTAAATATATAGACGCATTTACTGTGGGAACCACCGTTTACACCATTGACAGCATCTGGTACGTCGCCGACAAGCCGGGCTATTATTATCCCGGAACCTTCAGCGGGCTTGCGAGCTTTGAAGGAAAGCTGTATTTCAATACCGCCGATCAGGTTGGGGCTTATGACGTCAAGGAAGGGACGGTCGAGTGGATCGCGACGGCGCAGGACAATGCCGGTGATATCGTGGGAGTTCGCTATATCGGCGAACGCACCGTCGAATACGGCTTGGCAGCGGATGCGGCAAGCAAGCAATTAACCGCCCTGTATACCTATCTCATTCCGAAGGCTCAGCTGTTAATGGGTGACCTGAATGAAGACGACGTAGTGGACATGAAGGACGCTGCAGTACTGCAAAGACACGTGCTGAAGATCAACGAGATTACGGATGAGAGCGTGCTTGCGGCAGCCGACGTGATGGGAGACGGGATCGTGGATATGAAGGATGCAGCCAAGCTGACACGCTTTGTGATCAAAGTGATAGATTCCTTGGAATAACGTATACGAAAAAGTCGACCGCTTTGAAGCGGTCGACTTTTTGGTTTTCTTCAGATGCTATATTTTACTTTGTAGTAGTCGTAGAAATCGTTGAATTCCTGTACGTTGCCTTCCTTGATGCTGCGCATGTAGCTATGCATATCCATGCTGCTGTCAAGGGACATTTCCAGAATGCATCCCGCAACGTTGGAGCAGTGGTCGGAAATGCGCTCCAAATTGTTGATGATATCCGAATGGATGAAGCCCAGCTCAATGGTACAAACGCCCTGCTTGAGACGAGCGATGTGCTGCTTCTTGAGCTGATCGCGCAGCAGGTCGACAACCTGCTCCAAAGGTTCGATCATCATTGCGGTATCCAGATCGTTGTTTTCAAAGGAACGCAGGGTCAGCTCCAAAATTTCGCTGACAGCGGAGATCATGGTGTTAAGCTCCTTCTGTGCCTCAGGCGAGAAGGCAAGCTTTTTATCGTGGATCTCTTTTGCGGATTCCATGAGGTTCACGGCGTGGTCAGAGATACGCTCGAAGTCACCGATGACGTGCAGAAGCTTACCGGTATCATCGGAGTCCTTCTTGGTCATATCAACGGCGCTAAGCTGGATCAAATAGCTTCCCAGCTTGTCCTCATACATATCCACGGTGTTTTCGTCCTCGCGGATCTGATCTGCGATTTTGGAATCATAGCTTTCAAGGAGCTTGAGGGAGGTCTGCAGGGAAGACACCGAAAGCTTTGCCATATCGGTAGCAACCGCTTTGCAGCGTGCAACCGCAACAGTGGGAGTTGCCAGAAGACGAGAATCCAAAAGCTCGGTCTTTTCGGCATCCTTGTTTTTGCCTTCGGGAATGATCTTGTATGCAAGCTTTTCCAGCACACCGGTCATGGGAAGGAAGACGACCAGAGCCAGGAGCTTAAAGCCGGTATGGATAATGGAGATACCCACGTGTGTTGCATTGTCTCCGAGGATCGGTCCCAGTTGACTCTTGAATAGCCAGTAGACAAGATAGAACAGGGGCAACTCCACAAGGGTTGCCAACACGTTGAAGATCAGGTGCACGGATGCCGCACGTCTTGCATTCTTGTTGGTGCCGAGCGCCGAGAGCATTGCGGTGATACAGGTACCGATGTTGATACCCATGATGATGGGGAAGCAGGAAAGATAGGTGATCTTTCCGGTGGTGGTCAGTGCCTGCAGGATACCGACCGAAGCAGAGGAGGACTGAATGAGAGCAGTGAGGATCGTACCTGCCAGAACACCGAGAATGGGATTTTTGAACATGGTGAACATCTCGGAGAACCATGCTTCGTTCTTCAGACCTGCTACGGCACCGGACATGGTCTTCATACCGAACATGAGAACGGCAAAGCCAAGAAGGATGATACCGATGTCCTTTTTCTTTTGCACCTTGCAGAACATCAAAAGGATGATACCGATCAACGCGATCACGGGAGTGAAGCTATCGGGCTTCAGGAACTGGATCCATGCGGCTTTGCCGTCGATGGAGCTCAGCGAAAGAATCCAGGCGGTAACGGAGGTACCAAGGTTGGCACCGAGGATCACGCCGATGGCTTGACGCAGAGTCATGATACCGGAGTTTACAAATCCGACCACCATAACGGTTGTGGCAGAGGAGGATTGGATGATCGCCGTTACACCAAGACCAAGGAAAAAGCCGCGCAGGGTGCTGGAGGTCATCGTTGCAAGAATGGTTTTCAATTTGTTTCCAGCACTTTTTTCAAGCCCTGCACTCATGACGTGCATGCCGTAAAGGAAAAGCGCAAGACCCATAATCATCTCAAGAATCTGTGTAATTCCCATTTTAACCTCTTTGTTTTTTTGATAGTATTATTTTGTTTTGATCTATATCGGATCCGCAAAGCGGACGGATATCGTGTGATTCATAGATTATTCGACGTCATTCTCCTTGCGAGGCGTGCCGTCGGGGTGATAGTAGGGCTTGATCATGACCTCGTCGATTTTTGGCCAAGCGGCATATGTCATGATATACATGATGATACCAATGGTCAGCACCATGGGAAGGATGATGCCGAGTGGCAGGAACACAACAGCGATCATAAAGTTGAAGATGATCACACAGATAATTCCGAGCAGTGCCAGCACATTGCGTCCCAGACCCAGGAAGGTGAATACAAACGCATTTTTAATGATCTTTGGGATGCTGAGCTTAAAGGTGATGAGCATGGGGTAGATATACATACGCATGATCAGATAGCAGAATGCAATAAAGATCGAGCCCCAGAACATGATACCGCTGAAGAAGGAACTGTTTGAATAGTCCACTTGTGCCTTGAAGAACAGGATGTCGTACACGATCACGATGAGGAACACACCGTCGAGGAAGCCCATGATCAGTGCTTGACGCCAGTTCTTTTTAATGGTTTCAAAGAAATCGTGGAAGAAGAATACCGGCTCGCCCTTAACGACGCTGCGCAGGATGCGTGTCAAGCCGCAGGTGACGGGACCAAGGGTGAAGAGCAGCAGGGCGCCCAAAATGAAAAATACCAGAGTGGTTGTGGTCTGAACCGACTGAGGCAGCTGAGTTCCGTGAACTCCAAAGAGGGCTGCCGACAAGGGATTGACCGATGCCTCTGTCATACCGACCACAGCGGGGAACAGCGAGGAGCGAGCAGCCACCGCTGTATCATTGAAAAAGCCTGCGAAGCCGATAAGAAGAAAAACGATGGGGAAATTGCCGATGATGAACATGAGATTAACGTGGAAGAAACGTGAAAACTCCATTCCGAGCAATTTGAAGAAGAATTTAAGGTTTCGGGGGGATTCCATATCCTTTCGTCCGGCATCCTTCTTGCTGGTACGGTTCCCGGTCATTACGTCAAACAGATTGAATTTTTTGCGTTTTTTGTTTTGCGTTTCGTTTTCGTTTCTCACGACAAACATCCTTTCTTTGAACGAATTGGTAAGGTTCACTGTCCAAAAAGGCAGGGAAGAATACATAACAGTGCGGAAAGACCGCAAAAAAACAGGAAGTCACAAAAGAATTGAAGGCTATAACGGTTACGCTTGCTCTGCCGACGATTGCTTTTGGAAAACAGCAGGGACAATCGGCAAAAGGAAGCAAAGATCAGCAGCTTCAAAGCAGATAGCGGGATCGTTGCGGCGAGCGTTATCAAGCCGCCGTTTTCAATGGCAAGGTAGCACGCAAGTGTCAGCGCAAGGCTGCGCAGCAGTGTCAGCAGAGCCAAAAACGGAGGCCCAAGGGAAGAAAAGCCCAAAAGGCAGGCGAGGCAAAGAGGAAACAGCGAGCCGGTCATCCTTCCGACAAGATCTGTGCCGACAGCAGTAAACGTACAGGTCGCAGCACCGAGATAGAAAGCGGATGCCAGTGCCAGTCCCAGAACCGCGCTGAGCAGCAGCAGAGCGGGATAGCCTTCCTTTTTCATTTTCAAGAGTTACGATCGCTCCTTCTTTTGGAATCAACCGGGCCTGTCAGTACAGGTCGGTCATATTCCGTATATACGATAAAGCGATGCAATGTATTCTAGGATAGTATAACATAGATTTGAAATTTCTGCAAGGGTTTGTTTGACAAAAAGTGACCTTCCCGACATATTTTTTACTTGCGTACCGAGGTACAGAATGCGCATTCATACCACCTTGAAGGCGGCGACGTAGTGATGGCGTCGGCAAAAACCGAAACGCAGATAAATTGGTCAAAATGAAGTGAATGGGTCTTGACAAAAGCAGGAAAATGATGTATACTACCTTAAGTATTGTTTTTAAAGGAGATTATCAAATGCCCGCTTTATTTATGTATATTGCTATGTTTGCGATCATCATCGGTATGATGTGGTTTTCCAGCCGTTCGCAGAAGAAGCAAGAGAGAGAAATCAACGAGATGCGTGACGGCCTGCAGGTAGGGGATGAGATTACCACCATCGGCGGCATCATCGGCAAGATCGTCAGCGTAAAGGAAGAAACCTGCGTGATCGAGACCAGCCGTGATAAGACCCGTATCCGCATTCTGAAGTCTGCTGTTAAGACCGTTGACGTCAAGGCAGAGGACGCTCAGCCCTAACATATTTTAGCGTACACGCGCATATCCTTTTCGGTAGAGAAAGGGGTGTGCGAAATGAGTACAAGACTATGGAAAACAGCCGCCATCGCCGGAGGACTCTCGGTGCTTGCGGCTGTTTTGCTTTTGGCGGGAGCAGTTATGCTGCTACTGAAGGGGGAACAGCCCGACCGTTATATCGAGACGGCAGTTTGGCTGACTGTAATGCTGGGGGCTGCGCTTGCCGGGTGGCTTGGCGCTAAAATTGAGGCAGAGAAGCCCTGGTTGTCAGGACTTATGTCGGGACTTTTGTATACGGCGATCCTTTGTGTTTTGACTCTTCCATTTGGTGACGGCTTTACACCGACAGGACTTTTGCTTAGGGGCGTGCTTCCCGTGGTCCTTTCGACGGGAGTGGGCTGCCTAATGGGCAGACAGGGCATAACGCGGTATGGAAACCGTCGAAAAGCAGCAAAACACGCGGGAAAGATCTATAAAGGCAAGCGATAGGGAATTTACTTTACGATATAAAGAAAGAGAAACCGAAAAAGTCAATAGGTTAAACCTCACAAAAAACGGTGTCGAAATTTGTATAAAATTACGAAAAAATCAAAATGCAACAATATATTGTGAAAAGCCATTGACAAAAACACAAGATGTTGTTATAATAACTGTGTTGCCACAATTTATAGGAAATTAAGAAATGACGAGGATGCAATATGAAAATCATCAAAAGAAGCGGAGCCGAGGTTACCTTCGATCCTCAAAAGATCGTTGTTGCCGTAACTAAAGCAAATGAAAGCGTTGTTCCCAGTGCCCGTATGACCCCCATTCAGATCAAGCGTATTGCCGAAGACGTGGAAAGCGCGGCAATGAATATGAACCGCTCGCTGAGCGTGGAAGAAATCCAGGATATGGTCGAGGACCAGATCATGAATCAGCGCGCCTTCGAGGTTGCCCGTCGCTACATTACCTACCGTTACACAAGAGCTCTGGTGCGTAAGTCCAATACCACCGACGAGCAGATCCTCTCCCTGCTTGAATGCAACAACGAAGAGGTCAAGCAGGAAAACTCCAATAAGAACCCCACCGTCAACAGCGTGCAGAGAGACTACATGGCAGGCGAGGTGAGCAAGGATATCACCAAGAGAATCCTGCTTCCCAAGGACGTTGTGGAGGCTCACGAGCAGGGCATCATCCATTTCCACGATGCCGATTACTTCGCTCAGCATATGCACAACTGTGACCTTGTCAATCTGGAGGATATGCTGCAGAACGGTACCGTCATCAGCGGCACCATGATCGAAAAGCCTCACAGCTTTTCCACCGCTTGCAATATCGCCACCCAGATCATCGCGCAGGTGGCGTCCTGCCAGTACGGCGGACAGAGCATCAGCCTGACCCATTTGGCACCCTTCGTGGATATCAGCCGCAAAAAGATCCGCGCGCAGGTGATCGCAGAAATGGAAGCCATCGATGCGGTGCTCAGCGAGGATCAGCTGGACCGTGTCACCGAAAAGCGTCTGAGAGACGAAGTCAAGAGTGGGATCCAGATGATCCAGTATCAGGTGGTGACCCTTATGACCACCAACGGTCAGGCTCCCTTCGTGACTGTGTTCATGTATCTGAACGAAGCCAAAAACGAGCAGGAAAAGGCGGATCTGGCGCTGATCATCGAAGAGACCCTCAAGCAGCGTTATCAGGGCGTGAAGAACGAAAAGGGCGTGTGGATCACCCCTGCGTTCCCCAAGCTGATCTACGTTCTGGAAGAGGACAATATCTATCCCGAAAGCAAGTATTACTATCTGACCGAGCTGGCAGCCAAGTGTACTGCCAAGCGCATGGTTCCCGACTATATCTCCGAAAAGATCATGCTGCAGAACAAGATCGACAAAAACGGAGACGGTCACTGCTACACCTGCATGGGATGCCGCAGCTTCTTAACTCCCTTTGTGGACGAAGAGGGCAAGCCCAAGTATTACGGCAGATTCAATCAGGGCGTTGTGACCGTGAACCTTGTGGATATCGGCCTTTCCGCAGATCATGATATGGATCGTTTCTGGCAGATCTTTGACGAACGCATGGAGCTGTGCCACAGAGCATTGCAGTGCCGTCATGAAAGACTGACCGGTACTGTTTCGGATGCCGCTCCCATTCTGTGGCAGCACGGCGCGCTGCTGCGTCTGAAGAAGGGCGAGACCATCGATAAGTATCTGCACGGCGGATACTCCACACTGTCCCTTGGTTATGCGGGTCTGTGGGAATGCGTATACGCACTCTCCGGCAAGAAGCTGACCGAGCCCGACGGCGAGGCACTGGGTCTTGAAATTATGAAGAAGCTCAACGAGTACACCGGTAAGTGGAAGAAGGCAGAGAACATTGACTATTCTCTGTACGGAACACCGCTGGAAAGCACCACCTATAAGTTTGCCAAGTGCTTGCAAAAGAGATTTGGCATCGTGCGCGGCGTGACCGACAAGAGCTATATCACCAACAGCTATCACGTACACGTGACCGAGCCCATCGATGCCTTTGAAAAGCTGGCGCTGGAAGCAAAGTTCCAGGCACTCTCTCCCGGCGGAGCCATCTCCTACGTGGAGGTTCCCAATATGCAGAACAATATCCCCGCGGTCCTTTCCGTGATGCAGTTTATTTATGACAACATCATGTACGCCGAGCTGAACACCAAGAGCGACTATTGCCAGGTGTGCGGCTACGACGGAGAGATCCTGGTAGAGGATCAGGATGGCAAGCTGGTATGGCGCTGCCCCAACTGCGGCAACACCGATCAGAACACGCTGAACGTGGCAAGACGTACCTGCGGTTATATCGGAACGCAGTTCTGGAATCAGGGCAGAACACAGGAGATCAAGGAACGGGTACTGCACCTGTAAAGAATAAAACAGG
>SVRH01000056.1 GCA_015064925.1 Oscillospiraceae bacterium
TCCTTCCGTTTGACCCCCCTGTCCAAGTTTGGATTTCTTGAATAATCATACCGACCTCGGCGTGCCAAAGAGGCACGCCGATTTTATGAAAGGAGACTGCCATGCCTTCGAATATCATTCAGTGGTTTCCCGGTCACATGGCGAAGACTCGCCGACTGATCGGAGAGAACCTTCAAAAGGTTGACATCGTCATCGAGCTTCTCGATGCCCGCATTCCCAAAAGCTCCCGCAACCCCGAGATCGCAAAGATCTGCAAAGAAAAGCCCATTCTAACCCTGTTCAACAAAGCATCTCTTGCCGATCCCGCTGCCTCCAAAGCATGGGAGGCAGCCTTCCGTCGCGAAGGACAGTACGCGCTGTTCATCGACTGTCATACAGGACAAGGAATTGATAAAATCCTGCCAACCGTCAAAGGCATTCTGCGTGAAAAGGTCGCCCGCTACGAGGACAAGGGCATGACCGGCCGCAAGCTGCGCGCCATGATCGTGGGAATCCCGAACGTGGGGAAATCCACTCTCATCAACCGTCTTGCGGGCAGCAAAAAAGCGAAGGCCGAGGACCGTCCCGGTGTGACGCAAACACTGCAGTGGGTGCCCACCTCCATCGGCATCGACCTTCTCGATATGCCCGGAGTGCTGTGGCCTAAGTTTGAGGACGAGACCGTGGGCGAAAACCTCGCCATGACGGGTGCCATCAAGGATCAGATCCTCGATACCGAATCCATCGCAGCCGTGCTTTGCCAGCGCTTGCAGGCGGTGGCGCCCGCGGCATTTGCCGCCCGCTACAAATTGAGTAGAGAGCAGATCGAAACCTACGACAAATGGCAGCTTTTTGAAGCTGTGGGCAGAAAGCGCGGCTTTCTCATCCCCGGAGGCGAGATCGACACCGAGCGCACCGCAGGCATCCTGCTGGACGAATTCCGTGCCTGCAAGATCGGACGCATCACTCTGGAGCTGCCCGAGGAGAAGACGCCAGAAACGGAACAAATGGAGCAAAACGATGAATTTTGATCTGGAACACGAATATACTTCTAAAGGCTACACCGTCATCGCGGGCACCGACGAGGCAGGCAGAGGTCCCCTTTGCGGCCCTGTGTGTGCTGCCGCCGTGATCCTTGACCCAAGCATTGAGATCCCCGGGCTCAACGACTCCAAAAAGCTGACCGAAAAGAAAAGAGAGGCTCTCTATCCTCTCATTTTGGAAAAAGCGATCAGCTACGGCATTGCCTTTGCATCGGTGGAAGAGATCGACGAGCTGAACATTCTGAATGCCTCTCAGCTTGCCATGCGTCGTGCAGTCGCTATGCTGACCCCCACACCCGATCTTGTTCTGGTGGACGGCAACGTAGCAAGAGACTTTCCCATGAATACCGTGAAGGTCATCAAGGGAGACGCCATTTCCCCCTCCATTGCCGCCGCCTCTATTCTTGCCAAGGTCACCCGTGACCGTCTTTGCATGGAGCTCGATAAGGAATACCCTCAGTACGGCATTGCCGCCCACAAGGGCTATCCTACCAAGGTTCATATGGACGCGGTCAGAGAACACGGACCTTCTCCCATCCATCGTAAAACCTTTCTTAAATTCTTAAACAAGTAATCGAGGTACACCTTGCACTACACAGATCTGCACTGCGACACGCTCTACGAGCTTTACAAAAAAGGACTGACCTACCAAAACGACCGTTTACACCTGCGCACGGAGTTTGAAAACGTCTTCGAAGCGCACACGCAGGTCTTTGCCGTTTGGACCGAAAACCGCATTTCGGATGAAGAGGCGTGGACACAGTTTCACGCCATACTGGATCATGCCAATAAAGCAGAGATCCCGTCATCAATCAATCGCATATTGGCAGTGGAGGGAGGCGCGCTGCTGGCAAAGGATATTTCCCGTCTTGACACGCTGTACACTCTTGGCGTGCGACTGCTGACCCTTGTCTGGCAGGATCACTGCGAGATCGGGGGCGCATGGAACACCGAAGAGGGTCTGACCGAGTTCGGCTTTGAGGTCGTTCGTCGCTGTCTTTCCCTTGGCATCCATCCCGATCTGTCCCACGCATCCGACAAAATGTTTTGGCAGGTGGCAGAGCTTTGCGAAAACGCCCAAACGCCCCTGCTTGCCACCCATTCCAACAGCCGTGCGGTCTGCGACCACAGACGCAACCTGACCGACGAGATGTTCACGCAGGTAGTAAAGAGCGGTGGGGTGGCGGGCATCAGCATGGCAGCAATCCATCTTGCCAAGGGCCGTGACGCAACGCTTGAGGACGTCATCCGTCATATCGAGCACTACTGCAGCCTCGGCGGAGAAAGCAGCATTTGCCTCGGATGCGATTTCGACGGCATCGGCTCCTCTCCCAAAGAGATCAAAACTATGTACGATCTGCCCCTTTTGGCAGATCGCCTTGCCCGTTTGGGCTACAGCGACTGCCAAATCGAAGGAATCTTTTACAAGAACGCAGACCGTTTTCTCAAATCGATTTCGGTCTGAAGGTAGCACACACCGTATCGGTGCATGAGGTGGCGTAGCTTGGCCCCACGGCGATCTGCTGTGCGGTGCAGTAATGCTCTCCGTCATGGTACGAGCAGTTTTTCACGTCGCACATCACCGATTTGTTCTTCTTCTTGCACTTCTTTTCCTCTTCATCAAAGGGTTTAAACTGATTCATTTTCCATTACCTCTTTTCACTTTTTTATCAGTATGAATCCAAAGAAGGCAAATTATACATTTCAAAGAAAGGAGCCTGTCATGGCACTGTACACGCTTTCAGACACCCATCTGTCCTTCCAGACCGAAAAGCCCATGGACATTTTCGGCAGCCGTTGGCAAAACCACGCCGAAAAGCTCGCAAAGGCTTGGCAGGCGCTTGTAACGGAAGAGGACACCGTTGTGATCCCGGGCGACATCACCTGGGCAATGACCCTTGACGAGGCGGTGGAGGATTTTAAGTATCTTTCTTCTCTTCCCGGCAAAAAGATCATCGGTAAGGGAAACCATGACTACTGGTGGCAGACACGCAAAAAGGTGGAGGACTTCTTTGCCGCCCACAAATTTGACGATCTGACCCTGCTTTACGGCGACGCCCTACGTGTGGAGGACAAGATCATCTGCGGCACCCGCGGCTGGTACAACGACGACGTCAGCCCCCGTGAATGCGACTATCAAAAGATCGTAAACCGCGAGGCGGGCAGACTGCGCCGATCGCTGGAAGCGGGCAAAACACTGGGGCAGGGTGAAATGATCGCATTTTTGCACTTCCCCCCTGTGTTCGGTGATTTCGTCTGCCGAGAGCTGCTGGACGTTCTGCACGAGTTTGGTATTACACGGGTGTACTTCGGTCATATCCACGGAATTTACAATCTTCCGGCCCATTTCGAATTTGAAAGCATCCGTTTTACACTGGTGGCGGCGGACTATCTGAATTTCGTTCCGCTGCGCGTATTTTAACGTAAGATACCGATCTTTCGGTAAAATTAATAAAAATAATACCTTATTTTTGTGCAAAACATCTTGACAAAGAGAAAAAATTTGCTAGAATATAAAGAGTGTTAAAATGTATAGACATATCAAACAAAGCATTTAGATGCGGAGGACAAAAAAATGAATTTCATTTCTACCACCAAGCCTGAAGGCGAAAACAACGTTGCAGAGATTCGTTTCTCTATTGACAACGCAACCTTCCAAGAGGAAGTGACCAAAGTATTTAAAAAGCGTGCGGCTAAGATCTCCGTGCCCGGCTTCCGTCCCGGCAAGGCTCCCCGTCACGTAATCGAAAAGATGTACGGCAAGGGCGTTTTCTATGAAGATGCCATCAACAACATTCTGCCCACCGCTTATCCCGAAGCAGTTGCTGCTTCCGGTCTGAGCATTGTAGGCGCTCCCGAAATCGACATTGAAGCAATCGATGACAACGGCGTGACCGTTGTGGCAAAGGTGACCCTGCGCCCCGAGCTGACCGTGACCGAGTACAAGGGTCTTACCGCTTCCTACAAGGCTGAAAAGGCAACCGAGGAAGAGATCGAGGCTGAACTGAACCGCGTCAGAGAACGTCAGGGAAGACAGATCGAGGTGACCGACCGTGCCGCTGCAAACGGCGACACCGCCACCATCGACTACTCCGGCTCCGTTGACGGCGTGAAGTTTGAGGGCGGCACCGCTGAGGATCAACCCCTGAAGCTGGGCTCCGGCACCTTCATCCCCGGCTTTGAGGATCAGGTCGTTGGCCACAACGTCGGCGAAACCTTTGACGTAAACGTGACCTTCCCCACCGAGTATCACGCAGAAGAGCTGGCCGGCAAGGCTGCCGTGTTCGTTGTTACCATCAAGAAACTGGAAATGACCGAGCTGCCCGAGCTGGATGACGAATTCGCAAAGGACGTTTCCGAATTTGACACGCTTGCTGAATACAAGAACGAAATCAAGGCTAAAATTCAGAAGGGCAAGGATGACGCTGCCGATCAGGAAGTGGAAAATCAGCTCATCGAAGCGCTGATCGCTAAGATCGAAGGCGAAATCCCCGAAGCAATGTACGCTGAGGAGACCGAAAACATGGTCCGCGACTATGACAACCGCCTGCGTATGCAGGGTCTGGATCTGAAGACCTACTTCAAGTACACCGGTCTTGATCTGGATGCACTGCGCAGACAGTTCCGTCCCCAGGCTGAAAAGCAGATCAGACTGCGTCTGGGTCTGGAAGCCATTGCCAAGACCGAAGAGCTCGTTCCCACCGAAGAGGCTGTTGCCGCTGAATTCGAAAAGCTGGCTACCGCTTACAGCCTGGAGCTTGACAAGGTGAAGGAACTGGTTCCCGTGGAAGAGATCAAGGGCGACCTGAAGACCCGTATGGCAATGGAGCTGGTCAAGGCAAATGCCAAGATCACCAAGAAGACCACCCGCGCTAAGAAGGCTAAGGCTGAAAAGCCCGCTGAAGAAGCAACCGAAGCTGCTGAGCAGTAATCACATAACGACAAGCAAGGGCATTCCGGTATCACGCTGTGAATGCCCTCTTTATCACAAAATCCCATACGAAAGGAACTTATTATGGCTCTGGTACCAACCGTAATCGAACAAACCGGCAGAGGCGAGCGTGCATATGACATCTACTCCCGTCTGCTCAACGACCGCATTATTTTTCTTTCCGACGAGGTCAACGACGTAACCGCATCCCTTGTGGTGGCACAGCTTCTTTTCCTGGAGGCGCAGGACCCCGACAAGGATATCAGCCTGTATATCAATAGCCCCGGCGGCTCTGTTTCGGCAGGTCTTGCCATCTACGACACCATGAATTTCATCAAATGCGACGTTTCCACCACCTGCATCGGCATGGCAGCCAGCATGGGCGCCTTCTTGCTTTCGGCTGGTGCCAAGGGCAAGCGCTATGCCCTGCCCAACAGCGAGATCATGATCCATCAGCCCCTTGGCGGCATGCAGGGGCAGGCATCAGACATCAAGATCCACGCCGACCACATTCTGCGCACCCGTGACCGACTGAACAAGATCCTTGCCGAAAACACCGGCAAGCCCCTTTCCCAAATTGAGCTGGACACCGAGCGCGACAATTTCATGACCGCAGAGCAGGCCTGCGAATACGGCCTCATCGACCGCGTCATCGTGAAAAAGAACTAAGTTACGGAGATTTTATGGCACAAAATACAAAAAACGGAGGCGGCAACACCCGCCGACTGCGTCACTGCTCCTTCTGCGGCAGAGACGAGCTGGAGGTTGAATTCCTCATTCCCTCCGCCGAGGGCGCCTATATCTGCGATCACTGCGTGGATGCCTGCAGCGAGCTGATCGCCGAGCAGCGCAACGTGCGCCGTCCCGGCAAAAAGGGCGGCAAGCTGGGGCTGACCTTTGAGACCCTGCCCAAGCCCATGCAGATCAAGGAGCGGCTGGACGAATATATTGTCGGTCAGGATGCGGCGAAGAAATCGCTGTCGGTGGCGGTGTACAACCACTACAAGCGCATTCTGACCGCCAAGACCAAGAAAAGCAAGGAAGCCGACGACGGTGTGGAGATCCGCAAGAGCAACGTGCTGATGCTGGGTCCCACCGGTGTGGGCAAGACCTATCTGGCGCAGACGCTGGCAAAGATCCTGCAGGTCCCCTTCGCCATTGCCGACGCCACCACCCTGACCGAGGCGGGCTACGTGGGCGAGGACGTGGAAAACATTCTGTTAAAGCTCATTCAGGCTGCCGATTTTGATATCGAAAAGGCTGAGTGCGGCATCATTTATATCGACGAGATCGATAAGATCTCCCGCCGCAGCGAAAACCGCTCCATCACCCGTGACGTATCGGGCGAGGGCGTACAGCAAGCACTTTTAAAGATCCTGGAAGGAACCGTTGCCAACGTGCCTCCTCAGGGCGGACGCAAGCACCCCAATCAGGAATTCATCCAGATCAACACCGAAAACATCCTCTTCATCTGCGGCGGTGCCTTCGACACCATCGATCAGCTCATCGAGGAACGCAGCGGCAAGCGCAAGATCGGCTACGACGGCAACGTGATGACCGCCGCCGAAAAGCAGAAGAACAACGTTCTGCGCGGCGTGGAGCCCCGCGACATCGTCAAGTACGGTCTGATCCCCGAACTTGTGGGACGTCTTCCCATGATCGTCACTTTGGACGAACTGGACAGAGACGCGCTGATCTCCATTCTGCGCACCCCCAAGAACGCCATCGTCAAGCAGTATCAAAAGCTGCTTTCCATGGATGACTGCGAGCTGACCTTTGAGGAAGATGCGCTGGCAGCCATCGCCGACCTTGCCATCTCCCGCAAAACGGGGGCAAGAGGTCTGCGCTCCATCATGGAAAACCTGATGCTGGACATCATGTACACCGTTCCCTCCAGGGAAAAGAGCGAAGAAGGACACAAGATCATCATTACCAAAGACAATTTGAAGAATATTGCATAAAAAAGCTGCGCCCTCGATTTGAGGGCGCAGCTTTCATTTGCGTTCAGTTATAGCCCGCCGTGGGGTGGGTCTCGAAACGCTGCGAAATGTGCACGGCAATATATTCATCGCCTTCTTTTATGAACCAATTTCTTTCTATTAAAGGCGCTTCCTGTGTAGCGAACATCGATGGCCATTCATACAAAAGATATCCTGTACCTACTTGGGTACCGGGATCACCGGAATGGCGTTCAACAATATCGGAATAAGATTCCTTTAGCCATGGATCCAATCCCACAAGATTGCCCTGTTTTTTCAGCACGAAATCGCCCATTATACTGTCGATATCGCCCACCACGGCATCTTTTACGAACCATTTACTCGTGTGATTGTCTCGACGATCATAATAATAGGTTACTACCAGTATCTGACCGTTATCCAGCACGTAAAAGGCATCTAAATCCAATCCCTGGTGGGGGGCTGAAAAGCGAGAGCTCCAATCGACAACGGCATGCGGATGCTCTATCAAACCGTAAACATGGAACGCCGGCATATCTTTTTTGATCGGTACCGCTTTATATGCGTCGACAGCGTCTGTTCTTGAACGGTCTCCCAAAGTACCGTAGAACGTCGCAATCGGCCGACCAAAAGGCTCACGCTCCGGGTTTTTGTCTCCGAAATCCGCCATGTCCCATTTTTCGTTCATGAACTCAACAACACCAAAGATTGTTTCCCTCAGCAAATATATATTGGTTGCAAGCTCTTCTTCGGTGGGAGTCAGATCATAGTTGATATTCAAAACGATCTCAGGATCGGGTTCCGGTTTCACCTCGGGCGCGGGATCGGGCTTTGGTGTGGGCTCTTCATTTTCTTGCCCGGGCGCGGGATCGGGCTTTGGTGTGGGCTCTGCGTTTTCCGGCTTTATTTGAGTACCGCAAGCGGAAAGCAGCAGCAACAGTGCCAATATAAAAGCAAGGTATTTCATATTTCTCATATAGCCTCTCCTTTCCAAGCAAAAAGCGCCCTTTGTGCCCATGACGGGTACAAGGGCACTTGCCTTTTCCGATTTCAGTATATCACAGTATTTTCCCTTTGTCAATGCGATTTGACGCCCAACTTGTGACATTTTTATGAACGTCTGAATTTTCGCTACAATGCACAAAAGAAGAGGGGATTATTTGTACAAAACGCTCCTCAGCAGCAGCCGAAGAGCGTTTGTTCTTAGTTTTCAAAACGGTATTCAAATTCCTCTACCATCCACTCATAGCGCTCATCGATCCAGTCGCACAGAAAATCGATGTGCTCATCATAGCTGTAAAGGCTTCTGGACACCTGACCGGACACGTAGGAATGGAATTTCTGTCCGTAAATGCCCCAGCGTTCGTCATTGCGGTTTGCCGCAGGCTCCAGCAGCTCGCCCGTGGTGCGCACACCCACCTTGGCAAGCTCCACCATATCGGAAATTTCCAGCAGTCTGTCATAGGTTTCCTTCATGAACCACTCTTGTGTGAGCAGCTTTGCAAACCAGACGTTCGGATCGTAGCCTCCGGTCTCGCAGACGAATTTCCAGGTATCGGTGGCAGGTCCGTAGGTACCAAAGCCGAAGTCAAAGTCCCAAGGGGCTGTGAAATACAGCTTTCCGCCGGTATCCTTTTGCATATACATGCTGGCGCCGCCCGCGTCCACGTCCTTGGAAAGCTCCTCGAGGATAAACATATCGATAAGGGAGGGAATATCCACCAGCGCATCAATGGCAGCGCGATCACCGTTCATAATGGCTGTATGGCACTGAATGATATAATCGCGGATGAAATCGGTCTGCGCCGTATCGGTAACCTCGCTCTTGATGAGCCATTCACGGGGATTGGAAATGCCGCTTGCGGGATCGTAGAAGCCGGGCACATAGAAGTAGTCCAGTCCTTCCACCACATCCGTTTCATCGGCGCCTCGGAAATCCAGCTCCACAAGATAGCCCTTATCGGGCTCGGTGCTGTCATCATCCAGCTCCACGCGATCCTTCGCTGCCTCCACGTGGTCGGTCAGCATATAGATACCACGGTAATCGCCGTTGATATACAGATTGACCCAGGTGCAATTCGGCACGAAGGGGAAGCTGCCCATTTGCTTTGCAAGATTCCAAACGAAATAATTCCGCAGATTGGATGCGTCGAATTTGTTGGCGTTCAACACCCAGTCGCGATTTTCCGCCTTGCCAACGCCCAAAAGATTGACCTTTTCGGTAAGCTTCAAGCGGTAGGAATTCTTGCTGTTGTAGGTATCCTGTGATGCGCTGGAGCTGAAGGAGGAGTTTCCTCTGCCGCGGATCTCGGTGGTAACGGTGATATTGTATTTTTTCTCGTGAGCGCCCACGATACCGATCGTGGCGGTTACGTATTGATTCTTAGAGCGTATCGGGTCGCCGGAATCGGTTTCGATATACATGCTTGCGATTCCGTCCTCAATTGCCAGCTTGGTGAATTTCGCATAGATCGCCTTGTCACGAATGAAGCTCTCACCCTCACGCGAGGCTTCCTTATAACCGTCGCTCCACCCGGCAAACAGATAGCCCTCAGCCGCAATGGCGGTGACCTTGGTGGTCGTCTGTCCGCCCTTCAGATTCTGAACGCACTCGCCCTCAATGGTGCCGCCGCCCGTCTCGGGCACGAGAAAGCTCACCGTACAATCGGCCTTCAGAAGATCCTCCTCGGTGGGCAGTGCCGTGGGGCGGTAATAGGGGCTTTGCTCATACTTCGCAGAGGCGGTGATCCGCTGCCACGTGCCCATCATCACGGCGCGTTCTTCCTTGTACAGCGTCATCTCGATGGTGTACATACGGGACGCCGTGGGGCAGAAGCCGCAATCGATGCCATCGCCCTGCAAGAACAGGTCAAACCAAACGCCGTTTGACTCGTGCAGAGACGTGCGGACCTTGGGGTAGGCATAGCACTCATTTCCCTCTTCGTCATGCAGGATAAACAAAAGCTCCGCAGTATAATCATCGGGGTCCTCACCGATCACCATCAACTCCACCAGCTCCACGATCTCGGGAGAGAACAGGATCTCCTTGGTGGATTTCACCCGCAGGATGTCACCGTATCCGGCGCCCTGCGATGAGATGATCTCCACATGGTCGGGATCATCCGGCTCCGTGGATCCATCGTCCGGAGGAACCTTAGAGCCCTCTTCTAGGGAGCCATCTCCCGTATCGGGCGCTTCCGAGCCCTCGGGAGGTGGCACATCGCTTCCTTCTTCTATTCCCTGATCGGGCTTGGAAGGCTCATCGGTCTGTCCTTCCTGCGGTGAACCGTTTTTCTTTTCACCACACGCCATAAGCAGCATCAGCAGAGCCATCAGCGCCGCCAGACACGCGAGATATTGTTTCTTCACTCTGATCCCTTCCCTTCCAGGTCATAGTTTGTCTTTCTACCTTCAGCATATCATATTTCTTGTCTATTGTCAAGAACACTATGCATTCACCCGCGAGTCGATCTCGTTTTTCATCCACTCCCAGCGGGTCTTTATCCATTCGCACAAGAAGTCAATATGCTCTGCATAGCTGTTAAGCTTTGTCGAAACCTGACTGTGCAAATAGTACTGAAAATGATTGCCATAAATATTCCATCTGCGATCGTTACGGTCGGCAGCAGGTGTCAGCACCTCGCCTTGCATTCTCACAAGCCGAATGCAAAGTGTCACCATTTCATCCGCCTCCTGCATTCTGCGATGCAGACGGCGCAAGAACCAGTCCTGCTTCAGCAGTGATTGCAGCCACAAATTCGGCTTATTTCCGGTATTGTCAACCTCACATACAAAATCGGTGGTCTTGATGGCAATTCCATAGGAACCAAGACCGAAATCATAGTCCCAAGGAGCAGTAAAGGCGAGCTTGCCACCCTTTTCCTTTTGCCAATAAATGCTGGCACCGCCACCGTCCACGTCCTTGGAAAGCTCCTGTACGATGAACATATCCACCATGGAGTCGATGTCCACAAGAGCGTCGATCTCTTTTTCATTTCCCTTCATGATCGCTGCGTGACAGCGTATAAAATAGTCGCGGATGAAGGCGTTTTCGACAGTGGTGGTCACCTCGCTTTTGATTACCCACTCCCGCAGATTTTTAATGCCCTGATCGTAAAAGCCGGGCAGATAGAAGTAGTCCAGTCCCTCCACGACACCCGTTTCTGCCTGACCTCTCATATCCAACTCCACAAGGTATCCCTTGTCGGGCTCGGTGCCGCTGTCGTCGATCTCAATGCGACCATCCGCCACCTCCACCTGCTCGGAGATCATGTAGACGCCACGGTAATCACCGTTGACGTATAAATTCACCCATGCACAGGAGGGCACGAAGGAAAAGCCTCCCAGCTGTCTTGCTAAGCTCCACACGAAATAGTTTCTCAGATTGGACGCGTCAAATTTGTTGGAGTGCAGCACCCAATCGCGATTGACCGAATTGCCCACACCCAGAAGGTTGATCTTCTCATCCATCTTCAATCGGTATGAGTTTTTACTGTTATAATTAAACTGCGATGCCACGCTGTTATACGAAGAGTTGCCGCGGCATCGGATCGAAGCACCCAGCGAAGAAAAGTTAAAGGACGACTTTCCTGCCCCTGTTAATGTGACCGATGCCTTCACGTAGTATACCTTGGAGCGGATCGTGGCACGATCTTCGGTATCAATATACAAATTGGGAATTCCCGGATCCAGTTCATCCTTAGTGAACAGCGCGTAGAGTGTTTGATCGTAAACGATCACGTCTCCCGAGCGCTCGGGCGTTTTCACGCCATCGCTCCAGCACCGGAACAGATACCCCTGCTCCGGCTTTGCCGTCACCGACTCGGCAGTGCCGCCGCAAACCAATTGCTGCTCGCCTTTGCCAATCACAGTCCCCCCCTCTCCGGAAAGATACTGCACGGTAAAGCTGAGTTTTGCACGTTCCTCCTCAGTGGGAATGGCAGTGGGACGATAGAATGTACTGTCTGACAGCTCAAGCGAGCCATATATGCGATTCCACATCCCCGCAAGCAGCTCTCGCTCTCCCTTTACAAGGATTACCTCCACGTTGTAGGAGCGAGCTACGGTGGGGCAAAATCCGCAATCGACGCCCTCACCCTGCAGCAGCACGGAAAATTCCTTCTCCTGCTGCACGTGGATCGGCAGCGTGATCACGGGATAAGCATAATACTCATTGCCGTTTGCATCCCTCACGACAAAGCGAAGTCGGATCTGATACTCGGAAAGCGTTTTTCCCTTTTCGATCCACTCTGCCAGCTCTCGGATCTTCATTGAAAACAGAACGTTTCCGTCCTCATCCTTCCGAAAGCCGCGTCCTCCGCCTTCTTCCTCCATAGGGCGAAATTCGCCCTCATCGAAGGAGCCGTCCTCTGCGAGATCGGAGTCGGACGGTGTATCCCGATCGAGCGCGTTGTTGCTTGACGAGCAGGCAATCAATACCATCGCGATGCAAATTAGCAGCCAATACCAAGCCCTCTTTGCCATCACCGTTCCTCCTCCCTTCACATCTTTTGATAGCATTAGCATATCATATTTTGGCATTTCTGTCAACCGATATCTTGTCAAAGCAAAAAAACGAACTGCAAAATGCAGTTCGTTTTTTTGTTTTAGAGCATTACCAATACTTTGCAGACGATTACGACCGTAACCAGTGCTGTCGGGTAGGTTGCTGCATAAGCGGAAGCCACATCGTCGGTGCCTGCGGTGGCGATCAGTGCTCCCAGCGCAGGAGTGGAGGTCATACCGCCGGTGATGGCGCCGAGGTTGTTGAAGATAGAAAGCTTGAACACGTATCTTGCCAACAGGTAACCAATGACCAACGGAATGAGCATCAGAATGAAGCCGTACAGCAGAGACAGGGGCGCTGCCGTAC
>SVRH01000057.1 GCA_015064925.1 Oscillospiraceae bacterium
CCAAGCATGCAGGCTTTGGCCTCGGCTTCGAGCGCCTGATCATGTACGTGACCGGTATGACCAATATCCGTGACGTGGAGTCCTTCCCCCGCACCACCGGCAGTGCCGATTTCTGATGTAAGAGAGACCTCCTTTCATGATCTATACAAACGCGACCAAAGAAGAATTACAAGCCGAACTTACCAAGCTGAAAACAGAATATGAAAAATACAAGGTGCTGGGACTGAAGCTGGATATGTCCAGAGGAAAGCCCTGCGCCGAGCAGATGGACCTGTCCGAGGGACTTCTGACCGTGGTGTCCAAAAATGCGGAGTGCATCTCGGAGGAAGGGCTGGACGTGCGAAACTACGGCGGCCTTGACGGGCTTATCGAAATGAAGCGCTTCTTTGCGGGCATTATGAACGTGCCCACCGAGATGATCTTCGTGGGCGGCGTTTCCAGCCTGCGCATGATGTACGATGCCTACGCCAGAAACATGATGTTCGGCGTGGGAGACGGCATGGAGCCCTGGAGCAAGGCGCCCCATAAGTTCCTTTGCCCCAGCCCCGGCTACGATCGCCATTTTGCCATCAGCCAGTCCATGGGGGCTGAGCTCATCACGGTCCCCATGCGCAAGGACGGCCCCGATATGGATACCGTGGAGCGTCTGGTCAAGGACGATCCCGCCATCAAGGGCATCTGGTGCGTGCCGAAGTATTCCAACCCCACCGGTATCACCTTCAGCGAGGAGACCGTGCGCCGACTGGTTTCCATGGAAACGGCGGCAAAGGACTTCCGCATCTTTTGGGACAATGCCTACGGCATTCACGATCTGTACGAGGAAAGCGATCCCCTTGCCGAGATCTTCACTTTGGCAAGAGAGTACGGAAACGAGGACCGCGTGTACGAGTTCTGCTCCTTTGCCAAGATCACCTACAGCGGCGGCAACGTGTCCGCCATGGCAATGAGCCCCCGCAACCGCGCCTATGCCAGAAAGTTTTTGAGCAAGCAGTTCATCTGCAACGATAAGGTCAATCAGCTGCGCCATGCCCGTTTCTTCGGAGATTTTGAGGGACTGAAAGCACACATGAGAGCGCACGCCGATATCCTGCGTCCCAAATTCGAGGCGGTGCTGCGCACCTTTGAAGAGCAGCTTACCCCCTGTGGGATCGGCAGCTGGAGCAGCCCCCGCGGCGGCTACTTTATCAGTCTGGATCTGCCAAACGGCACTGCCAAGCATACCTATTGGCTGTGCGCCGATCTCGGCGTGGTGCTGACCCCTGCGGGCGCCACCTTCCCCTACGGCATCGACCCCAACGACAGCAATCTGCGTATTGCGCCCTCTTTCCCCTCGGCAGAAGAAATGCGCTCTGCCGCAGAGGTGCTCTGCCTTTGCGCCAAGATCGCGGCGATCGAAAAGCTGTTAGAGAAATAACCCATCAAAGCCCGTTTGCAAGAACGGGCTTTTGCCTTGTTAAAATGCACAAATTGAGGGGGAATTTATGGTCAGATTGCCATATTTACTTTTCCCCGATTTTTTGCTATAATGAAGGTGAAGAAAAATACGGGGAGGAAAATCATATGAAAAAACATCTTGCCTTGTTACTTGCCCTTTTGATGGCGTTTTCCCTTGCCGCTTGCGGCGGTGAAAAGGAACAAGAGGATAAAACCGACCTGCCCGCCACCGACAACGGCACCGATGAAGGCGAAGGCTCGGCGGTGATCGGTGAAAATAACAAGACCGAAGAAGATAAGAAACCCGTCGTGGAATCGGTTGCTTTCACCGAAGCCGAGCGCGTGCAAATGTATCCAGTCGATTACGGCGAATATGAGAGAAAGGCGGTAGTGATCCGTTCCGCTTCCGAGCTTGCACAGCACTGCGATGCCATCAACGCCTTCATCAAGGCAGTTGACGATGAAGAACAGCACTTGTTTGGCAAAGAACTGTGCCAAAAGTACGGGGATGACTATTTTTCCGAAAATGCGCTGTGGCTGATCGTGTTGGATGTTGGCGGCTCCCCCACGGTGAATATCCAATCCTTTGAAAAAAGGACGGAGGGTATGAAATTGCGGTAGAGTACGTTGTGCGTGCCGACGGCGTTGCATCCGACGATATAGCGTATGAATGCTTCGTCCTGGAAACCAAGGCAAGCGCTGACATGACGACCGAAAACGAATCGGTTAAAAAGGTGACGACCGAAAAATAATGATTTTTTTAAAGCCGTTATGAAAGTAACGGCTTTTTGTTTTTGCAAAGTCCGTATTGACAAATCAATAAAACTGATGTACAATAAAGGATAATGATGATTTTTGAAAGGACGGATCAATTATGAAACCCGAAACCATTTGCCTGCAGGGCGGTTACACTCCCGAAAACGGAGCTCCCAGAGTCCTGCCGATCTATCAGTCCACCACCTATAAATACGATTCCTCCGAGCATCTGGGCAAGCTCTTTGACCTGACCGCGCCCGGACATATGTATACCCGTATCTCCAATCCCACCGTGGAAATGGTGGAGAATAAGATCGCCGCACTGGAAGGCGGCGTGGGCGCCATGCTGTGCTCCGCAGGCCAGGCTGCCTCTTTTGCCGCTATTTTCAACATTTGCCAGGCAGGACAGAACTTTGTTTGCAGCTCCACCATTTACGGCGGTACGGTCAACCTCTTTGCCGTGACCATGAAGCGCATGGGCATCGAGGCACGTTTTGTCACCCCCGACATGACCGACGAGGAGCTGGATTCCTATTTCGACGAAAACACCCGTCTTGTGTTCGGTGAGACCATTGCCAACCCCGCGCTCAACGTGTTCGACATCGAGCGCTTTGCAAATATCGCCCACAAGCACGGCGTGCCGCTGATCGTGGACAATACCTTTGCCACCCCCATTCTGTGCCGTCCCTTTGACTTTGGAGCGGACATCGTGGTGCATTCCACTACCAAGTACATGGATGGCCATGCCACCGTTGTGGGCGGCGTGATCGTGGATTCCGGTAAGTTTGACTGGGAAAAGGGTGGAAAGTATCCCGAGCTGACCACTGTTGACGAATCCTACCACGGTGTGATCTATACCCGCGACTTCGGTGCTGCGGCGTATATCACCAAGTGCCGCGTGCAGCTCATGCGCGATCTGGGCCTTACCTGCCAGCCCATGGCAGCCTTCCTTTTAAACGAAGGTCTGGACACCTTGGCACTGCGCATCGAGCGCCACAGCCAAAATGCGCTGACCGTTGCCAAGTATCTGGAAGCAAACGATAAAATCACCTGGGTAAACTATCCCGGATTGGAATCCAACTCCGAATATGAAAGAGCCATGAAGTACCTGCCCAAGGGGCAGTCGGGCGTTATTTCCTGCGGCATCAAGGGCGGCAGAGAAGCTGCCATGAAGTTCATGGACAGCCTGAAGCTGGCTGCCATTGTGGTACACGTGGCAGACGCCCGCACCTGCGTACTGCATCCTGCCTCCACCACCCACCGTCAGCTCACCGACCGTCAGTTGGAGGAAGCAGGCGTCAAGGCGGATCTGATCCGTCTGTCTGTGGGTATTGAAAACGTGGAAGACATCATCGCCGACATCGAGCAGGCGCTTGCCAACATCTAAAACCGTAAAAAGAGAGAAACGATATGCCTATTAAGATCCCCGACGCACTTCCTGCGGCGCAGACCTTACACAACGAAAATATCTTTACCATCACCGAGCAGCGCGCGACGACCCAGGACATCCGTCCCCTTCGCATTCTCGTGCTGAACCTGATGCCCACCAAGATCGTCACCGAAACGCAGCTGGCAAGAGTGCTGGGCAATACCCCTTTGCAGGTGGAAATGGAGCTTTTGCAGACCTCCACCTACGTTTCCAAGAACACCGCTCCCGAGCATATGCTCGCCTTTTACAAGACCTTTGATCAGGTAAGGGACGAGAGGTTCGACGGCATGGTGATCACAGGCGCACCCGTGGAGAATATGCCCTTTGAAGAGGTATCTTACTGGGAAGAGCTGTGCGAGATCATGGAGTGGTCTAAGACCCACGTCACCAGCACCCTGCACATCTGCTGGGGCGCGCAGGCGGGGCTTTACTACCATTACGGCATCGACAAGGTGCCTCTTCCCGAGAAGATGTTCGGTATCTTCCCCCATAAGGTGACCCATACCGGCTCCATTCTGTTCCGCGGCTTTGACGACGTGTTCATGGTGCCCCATTCCAGACACACCACCGTGCGCCGCGAGGACGTGGCAAACACGGCGGGGCTGAAGATCCTTGCCGAATCGGAGGCGGCGGGACTGTTTGCGGTCTCCACCGATAAGGGCAGACAGATCTTCATCATGGGCCATGCGGAATACGATGCGGATACGCTGGCGAAGGAATACTTCCGAGATAAGAATCTGGGACTTGACATCCACGTGCCGGTGAACTATTTCCCCGATGACGACGATACCAAGGCACCGCAGGTGACCTGGCGCTCCTCTGCCAATCTTTTGTACTCCAACTGGCTGAACTATTTCGTTTACCAGACCACCCCCTACGATATTGGCAGCATCGGAAAAGCGTAACAGTGAATATGACGGCCCGCTATTCATATGAATGGATGGGCCGTTTTCTTTGAAAGGAAGCTTTATGAAAAAAAACGCGATCTGTTTTCTTGCTTGTCTTTGTCTTTTGCTTTCCATCCTTTCCGCCTGCGGGGAGAAGCCCTCGGGTAAGGGCTTTTACACGCTGGCAAGCGAGGACAACCAAAACAGCGTGATGCCGTATACCTGCACGTACCAAAACAGCTTTGACAAAAAGACCCGCACTCTGACCTTTACGCAGATCGACGAAGAGGGGAATGAGATGGGCTTTGGTCTTGCGACCTACGACAAGGAGGGAAACCGTCTGACCTATAAGCTGCAGGACGGCAATAAAAACACCTACTTAAGTCAGGAATTTACCTATGACAAGGCGGGCAACTGCACCGAGATCTATACGCGAATGCTGGGCAGCCCCGACTGCATGGAGTACCGTACCTATGAAAACGGCGTGCGCATCGGCGGAATGCTGTGCTACTATGACGAGGAGGGCGGCATCGAGTCCACACAGTTGTATCGCATAGAGGAAACCGAAAAGGGCAGTGCGATCGTGTATTACGATACCGACGGCAGCGTGATCTCCGCTTCCTATTATCGGCAGACCTTTGACGACAACGGAAATCTCTTGAATAAGACTACCTATCAAGACGGAGACTACAGGACGCAGTCCGATCGGGTGGATTACACCTACAAGTGGATCGCCCTTGACTGAAAAATGCACAAAACGGGGGGAAATATCCCGTGTAAATGGTGTGTGAATGAAAAAAGTTGCATTTTTTACAAAGAAACTTTCGGATAATACTTGACAAGCAGATAAAAAACTGATAGGATATACCCACTTAAAGATAGAGGTGCATTTTGCAATCAGTACGTTTGGCCTTACAGGGCGCGCACGGGCGCTGCCAAGGGGAAAGGTGCGGGTGCCGAAGTCGGGCTTCACTGTGCGGAGCGCGGGCTGGCAGGAAATCATAACAGGTTTCATGTTGTCGCAGAATTGCGGAGAGCTATCGGGTGTCATCCGGATGTTTTTATAGACGGACGCAGTCGGGGAGCCTTCCTTGACTGTATTTTTTTTGGAAAGAAAGCCTATGGCTTGGAGGAATATATGGAAAAGAAAACGATTTTTACGGGCGTTGCCACTGCCCTCATCACCCCCTTCAATGAAGAGGGAAAGGTAGATTATACCGATCTTGCAAAGATCATCGACTATCAGCTGGAGGGTGGCGTGGATGCGCTGGTCACCTGCGGCACCACCGGTGAGCCTTCCACCATGACCGACGACGAGCACCGCGAGGTGATCGAGTTTACCGTGAAATATGTAAACGGCAGAGTGCCCGTGATCGCGGGCTGCGGCAGTAACGATACCGGCTACGCGCTGGATCTGTGCAAATGTGCCTGCGAAAGCGGCGCGGACGCCATGCTGGTGGTGACTCCTTACTATAACAAAGCGACCCAGAAGGGCCTTATTCAGATGTATACCCGCATTGCGGATGCATCCGAGAAGCCCATCATCATCTATAACGTACCCTCCCGTACCGGTGTGAATGTGGAGCCTGCCACCTATCGGGCGCTGGCAGATCATGAAAACATCGTTGCCATCAAGGAGGCAAGCGGCAATCTTTCCAAGATCGTGGAGACCATGTCCTACGTAAACGGAAAGCTGGACCTGTATTCGGGCAACGACGATCAGGTGGTGCCCCTTATGGCGCTGGGTGCCAAGGGCGTGATCTCGGTGGTCTCCAATCCTCTGCCCGCAAAGACCAAGGAAATGGTGACCCGTTTCCTGTCGGGCGATATTGCGGGCTCGGCAGCCATCCAGTTCGAGCTGCACAAGTTCATCGACGCACTGTTCTGTGAGGTCAACCCCATTCCCGCAAAGGCTGCCATGTCGGCGCTGGGCTTCTGCAGAAATACGCTGCGCGAGCCTCTGACCGCCATGGAAGAGCATAACTACGAGAAGCTGCTTTTTGCCATGCGCGAGCTGGGTCTGAACGTATAATAAAGGATATTTGAAGCTATGAAGATAATTGTAAACGGTGCCGGCGGCAGAATGGGCGGTATCCTTTGCCGCATGATCGAAGAGGGTGGCAAGCACACTCTTGTGGGTAAGGTTGATAAATATGCCGAAGGCTACGCAAAATCGCTTTCCGAGATCACCGAAAAGGCGGATGCGGTCATCGACTTTTCTCATCACAGTGCGGTTCCCGCACTGATGGAGGAGGTCACGGCCATGGGGCTTCCCGTGGTGGTCTGCACCACAGGCCTTTGCGATGAAGAAACAAATGCGGTAAAGCGAGCCTCCGAGAAGGTGCCGGTATTCTTTTCCGCCAATATGTCGCTGGGTGTGGCGCTGCTTTGCGACCTTGCCCGTACCGCGGCAAAGACGATGGTAGGCGCAGATATCGAGATCGTGGAAGCCCATCACAACCGCAAGCTGGACGCTCCCAGCGGTACGGCACTCATGCTGGCAAACGCCATTCGTGAGGTTCTGCCCGAAAAGCAGCTAAACTGCGGCAGAAGCGGTCAGCAGAAGCGGGAAAAGGACGAGATCGGTATGCATGCGATCCGCATGGGCAACGTGGTGGGAATGCACGAGATCCATATTGCCACCGATACCCAGATCATTACCCTGCGCCACGAGGCGCAGGACAGAGGCGTGTTCGCAGAGGGTGCGATCCGCGCTATGGAATTTTTAGCAAATAAATCGGCAGGACTTTACTGCATGGAGGATCTTCTAAAGGAAGGCTGAAAGGATAAGCCTATGTTGTATACCAATTTGAGCGTAAATGAAAAAGGACATCTGACCGTGGGAGGCGTTGACACCGTCGCGCTTGCAAAGGAGTACGGTACTCCCCTTTACGTCATGGACAAGGACCGTGTCAGAGCAAACTGCCGAAGCTACCTTGGTGCCATGCGTAAGTATTTCGGAGAGGACTGTCTTCCTTACTATGCCAGTAAGGCGCTGTGCTTTGCCGATATGTGCCGCTTGGTGGCACAAGAGGGCATGGGTCTTGACGTGGTTTCCGCAGGGGAGCTGTACACCGCACAGAAAGCGGGCTTTCCTATGGAGAAGGTGGGCTTTCACGGCAATAACAAGACCGATGAAGAGATCGCCATGGGCATTTCTCTTGGCGTCGGACACTTTGTGGCGGACGCGGCCGAGGAGATCGAGGCCATCGAAAGAGAAGCCGCAAGGGCGGGAGTAACGCAAAAGGTGTTGCTGCGCGTGACACCGGGTATCGATCCCCATACCCATGCTAAGATCGCCACGGGCATGGTGGACAGCAAGTTCGGAGCTGCCATTGAAACGGGATCGGCCATGGAGCTGACCAAAAAGCTGCTTTCCTGTCCTCACATTGCGTTTGAGGGCTTCCACTGTCACGTGGGCTCCCAAATCTTCGAGGCGTCCCCCTTCCTTTCCGCGGTGGACATTATGCTGGATTTCATTGCGCAGGTCATGGCAGAGACGGGCTACATCGCACGGGTACTCAACCTCGGCGGCGGCTTTGGCGTTCGCTATACCGAAGAGGACCCCAAATTGAATCTTGAAAAATTCATCCACATGGTGGCTGACCATTTGGATACCAAGCGCAGAGAATACGGGCTGCCCCGACTGACCGTCTACATGGAGCCCGGTCGCTCTATTGTGGCAGACGCAGGGCTGACGTTATATACTGTTGGTACAGTGAAAAAAATCCCCGGCTACAAAAATTACGTGTCGGTGGACGGTGGTATGGCGGACAATCCCCGCTATGCGCTGTACGAAGCCAAATATACCGTGTTGAACGCCGAGCGCGCCGCAGAGAAGGCAGATCTTGTCTGCACCGTGGCGGGCAGATGCTGCGAAAGCGGCGACCTGATTGGCGAGAATATGATGCTTGCCGAGCCGAAGCGCGGCGAGATCCTGGCGGTGCTTACCACCGGGGCGTACAATTTTTCTATGGCATCGGGCTATAACCGCCTTGCCAGACCCGCCCTTGTATGGGTGGAAAACAAAGAGAGCAGGGTGGCGGTACGCCGCGAAAGCCTTGCGGACCTTCTGGAAAAAGACCTTTAATCGAAAGGAAACGACCCAAATGTTGAAAACAGTCAAATTCGGCGGAAGCTCCCTTGCGGATGCGGAACGCTTTCAAAATATCAAGAAGATCATCGATCTTGACCCCAGCCGCAAGGTAATGGTGGTCAGTGCGCCCGGCAAGTCGAAGGCATATCGCAACAAGATCACCGACCTTCTGTATCTCTGCAACGAGCACATCAAGTATAAGGTGGATTACAGTGAATTTTTCGCCATGATCGAGGGACGCTATCGCGACATCGCGGCAACGCTCGGCATTGCCGACAAGCTCGATCTGGATGCGGAATTTGCCGAGATCCATCGCGGCATCGAGGAAAAGAAGGGCACGAACTATCTGGTATCCAGAGGTGAGTACCTGTGCGCCAAGCTGATGGCGGCATACCTCGGCTACGATTTTGTGGATGCTGCCGACGTGATCATCTTCGACTATCGCGGCAACATCGATTTCAATAAGACCAACAGTGCGCTGGTCAATGCTTACCGCGCTTCCTGCGGAAGGATTGTGATCCCCGGCTTCTACGGAAGTCTGCCCGGGGGCGCCATCCAGCTGATGACCCGCGGCGGCTCGGACGTTACCGGTGCCATCGCAGCGGCGGCGCTGGACTGCGATATGTATGAAAACTGGACCGACGTGGCGGGCATTCTGATGGCTGACCCCGAGATCGTCAAGAACCCTCTGCCGATCTCTCACATCACCTACAGCCAGCTGCGTGATATGACCTACATGGGTGCCAAGGTGCTGCACGAGGAGACCGTTCTGGCAGTACGCGAGAAGAACATTCCGATCAATATCAGAAGTACCCTGGACATCCACAATCCCGGTACCGTGATCTCCTCCGAGAGCGAGGCTGCAAAGAACGGAAGGGTCATTACGGGACTGACCGGCAGAAAAGGCTTTACCATCATTTCGGTGGCGAAGAACCACGTCTCCGCTGAGATCGGTGTGATCCGTCAGGTGGTGGAGACCTGCGAAAAGCTGGACGTGCAGATCGAAAACATGCTGTTCGGCATCGACTGCTTCTCCATGGTTCTGCGCAACGATCAGGTGGCCGCCAATATGTACAATCTGGTGGCGGCGCTGGAGCAAATCTGCGGCGAGAATTCGGTGAAGATCAGAGAAAATATTTCGCTGGTGGCGGCGGTGGGCTGCCGCGCCGAGGGCGGAAGAGCCGCGGTTTACAGCAAAATGCTGGAAACGCTGGCGGCAAACGAGATCCGCATCCGTATCATCACGCAGGGTCCCGAAGAGGCGAACCTTGTGATCGGTGTGGACGACAAGCACTGCGACGACGCCATTCGCGTTCTGTATCAGGCGTTTGTGGGATAATGATAGTAGGGGTACTTGCGAAAGTACCCCTTATGACAGAAACGGAGTAAGCTATGTTACTTGTGGCAGATGCAGGCAATACCAATATCCATATCGGCTGTTATGACGGCAAGGAGCTCCTTTGCCGCTTTGCCCTTGGGGTAAGCACAGAGCGTACCTATGACGAGTACGCCTTCATCCTGCGCGCCCTGTTACGGGAGGGCGGATGCGAGATCGGACAGATCGACGGAGTGATGATCGGATCGGTGGTGCCCTCCCTGACAGACACCTTGAAAAAAGCCATCGCAAAGCTCACCGATGCGGTGATCCTGACGGTGGGGCCCGGGGTGAAGACCGGCTTTCCCATAAGGCTTGACAACCCTGCCGAGCTTGGCGCGGACCTTGCCGCCAATGCGGCGGGAGCCATCGAGCAGGTGGGATATCCCGTGATCATCGCGGATCTGGGGACGGCAAATACTGTCATGGCAATCGACCGTGACGGTGCCTACATCGGCGGCTGCATTATGCCCGGGGTGGAAATGAGCCTTGCGGCGCTGCACAGCGCGGAGCTGCTGCCGGGAATTCCCGTGGGTGAATCGGTCTCTGCGCTTGGCAAAAACACAAAGGACTGTATGCGCGCGGGCGTGCTGCGCGGAGGTGCCATGGCGGTCTGCGGCTTTATCGACCGTTACCGCAGGAATCCCGCGGTGGGAAGTGACGCATCGGTGGTGGTGACCGGCGGACAAGCCGAGTGGCTGCTGTCCTATCTGCCCTCGGATGCAAAGCATATTCCGCTTCTGACTCTGCAGGGACTTCGTGCCATTTGGCAACTCAATCAAAAGAAACACTGATGTATACGCATACGGTGAAGATACCGCTTCGGATCTTACACGGTAAGGTGTGCGTTTTACATAAATAATTTATTTCGCCGTATCAATGGAACGGCAGATAGGAGGCTGTTATGAAACAGCAAAGAAAGAATGCACAGACCGAGAAATGGGTCATGTGCGCCATTTTGACTGCGATCGTGATTGTTCTGCAGCTGCTCTGCACCTTCGTGCGTGTAGGCCCCTTTTCCATCACGCTGGCTTTGATGCCCATCATCATCGGTGCGGCACTGTACGGACCGCTGGTGGGCGGTTGGCTTGGCCTTGTGTTCGGCGTGGTCGTACTGCTGGTGGATGCAAGCGCATTCCTTGCGGTTGACGTGCTCGGAACGGTGGTCACCGTGCTTGCCAAGGGCTTCTTGGCGGGCTTTGTGGCAGGACTAGTGTATAAGGCAGTGGAAAAGCTTAACACCTACGTGGCGGTGGCTGCTGCTGCAGTGGTATCTCCCCTTGTGAATACAGGGATCTTTTTCCTTGGCTGTCAGATCTTCTTTATGCCCACGATTTCTTCCTGGGCAGGTAAGGGTGAGAGCGCCATGCATTTTCTGATCTTCGGTATGATCGGCTTTAACTTCATTGTGGAAATGGTGACCAATGCGATCCTGTGCCCTGCGGTGGTACGCCTTTTGAAGATCGGAAAGAAGACTCTCAAAAAATAAAAAATAATTTCCAAAAAGCTATTGACAAATCCCATTTGGTGTGCTAATATGTTCGGGTAGCCAAACGGGATGCGCCCTTAGCTCAGCGGATAGAGTGCCCGGCTACGAACCGGTAGGTCAGAGGTTCGAATCCTCTAGGGCGCGCCAGAAAAAAGCACTTGCGTAAGCAAGTGCTTTTTTCAACGAAATTCGCCTTCGGCGAGTGAAATATGGCTTCGCCATGTGAAATAGCTCTGCTGTGAAATATTTGCTTCGCAAATGTGAAAAGGCGAATTTCATTTCACATTGCGACCAAAGGGAGCAATATTTCACAATTTACGAAGTGAATTATTTCACATTCGGCGCCAGCCGAATATTTCACTTTTGATGATATACAAGGCTTGCGCCTTGATTTTAGTTAGACTTTGTGGTATAATCTAATTGATAAATAAGAATTTGACGAATGGAGATTTCAAAGTGAAAAGGCAATCAAGAAAATTATCATCAAAACAGCTTGCACTCGTTTTGATTCCTTTCATAAGCACAATTTGCTGTTTAGTATACTTTCTTTTTACCAAGCGATATTACACGAAGAAATGTCTTTTTTCATTATTAAAAGCTTGTTTAGCTACCTTTGTTTCGGGTGTTGTATTGATGTTTGTTGGATTATTCTCATACACCGTAACTGCCGTAATTTCACTTGTGTTGATGGGTATTGTAATGAACTTCGTTTTCTTCAAATCTTATAGCAACACAGTAGGTCAGTAAATTCCAATTTGTCGAATAGTTAATAGAACAAAATCACAAACCTTTTTGCTGTTCTTACCCCACTTTACACACCTTTTTACTGTTCTTTCGCAACAAAAAACGCACTTTTGTCTACCGACAAAGGTGCGTTTTTTGTTTATCCAAGCCGCAGTAGGGGTTCCCCGAAGCGAGCTTGACGAGCTTTGGGGGTTCCCGCAGGCTTGGTATCTCATCAAGGGCAACTCACCGCCCTTGTATCGCATCACGCTTATGCGTGTATCTTCCTGCGGCTTGCCGTAACTTTATCACCTTGTTTTTTATTTTATCAATAGTAAGCCAAAGAAGCAAAGAAAGCGTGCTTTCTTTGCTTCTTTTT
>SVRH01000058.1 GCA_015064925.1 Oscillospiraceae bacterium
GGGCGTCCCTTTTCGTCGGACAGAGTGGTGACGTAGCCCACGGGCTTGTGCAGCATGATATACACGTAGCTGTCGGTATGCTTTTTGTAGATGCGCTTGCCCTTGTAGCAGACCTCGTCCCTTGTGGGAGAGACCTTGTCGCCAAGGCCTGCCACCTCACCGTTGATGGTGAAATTGCCGGCGGAGATCTCCTCCTCGGCGGCACGTCTTGACATCAGTCCGCAGTCGGAGACGTATTTTTGCAGTCGGATCTTTTCCATGGTGATGATTCCTCACTTTGCCTCAATTGTTCAAAACCGTATTTGTATAATAGGACGTGGTCCGCCCAGTCGCTGCGATCGTTGAGTGTGACGGCGATCAGCGTTTTGCCGTTTTCCTTTGCGGCGGTTACAAGACAGCGTCCGCAGCGCATGGTGTAGCCGGTCTTGCCGCCCACACAGTGCGCATAGCTGCGCAGCAGCTTGTTGTGATTGTAGAGATGACGCGGCATGGCAGCCTTTTCCTGCTCCGAAAGGGGAATACAAATGGAAGCGGTCCCCCAAATCTCACAGAAGGTCTCGTTTTGCATACAGTAGTCTGCCAGCCGACACAGATCGGCAGCGGTGGTGTAATGCCCCTTACTGTCAAGCCCGTGCGGGTTGTCAAAATGGGTGTTACCAAGTCCCAGCTCACCTGCCTTCAGATTCATGAGAACGGCAAACGCTTCGGTGCTGCCCGCCAAATGGATGGCGATGGCCTCGGCGGCGTCGTTGGCGCTTTGCAGTAACAGCGCGTAGAGAAGAGAGCGCAGGGAAAGGATCTCACCCTCTTTCAGATAGCAGGACGATCCCTCCACGCCCACCGCCCCTGCGGGTATCTTTACAAGTGCATCGGGATCTCCCTGCTCCAGTGCTACGATGGCGGTCATGATCTTGGTGGTGCTTGCCATGGGCAGACGCTTTTGCTCGTTTTCTGCGTACAGCAGCGTATCGTTGTCCGCATCCCATAGGGCGGCGGCTTCGGCGCCGGTGTAAACGGCTTCGCCGCAGACCGAAAGGGGAAGCGAAAGGGTAAGCAGCAGAAATAGGATAAGCGCGATATATTTTTTCATGATTACCTCGGATCAACAGTGTTTACAGATAGTGTATCCGAGGAAGCATACATTATTCCTGCGTCAAATGGGCTGTAAGAATTGCCTTTTCCGCTTCGCTCATTTCGTTTACGGATGTGTCCTTCTGCAGAACCGCCTTCAGACGGGCAATGAGCTCAGGGGAGCGTTCGATGAATTCAATGGCGGTATCCAGCATACTTGCGGTCTTGTTGCTTGCCGCCGCCACAGACAAAAGCTCCACGTTGCCGTTTTGCTTGATCACAAGAAAACCGACGGGTTGCACCGAAACGCCGGAGCCTCCGCCGCCCGCAAAATTGGATGCTTCCTTTTCCTGCAGCTTTTCGGGCAGATTCTTGCTGAAATAGTCAAGGCCTGCGGTGGCAAGACCCACCGATACCTTGGTGATGGGAATGATGGTCACGCCCGCCGCCGTTTCGATGGGAGTGCCCATCACGGTGTTGACGTCCACCATTTCTTTGAGCTTGGAAAGGGTATTTTCAATGATTTCGCTTTGCTTGGAAGGGGTCATTTGGTTGTCCTCCTATATTTTTTGCAGTAATTCGGTCAGTGGTGCCAGCACCGTTACGGCGCGGTAGGGTGGGAAGGAAAGGCTGAGATCCAACCGTAGATCCGCCTCTTTGTTTGTGTAATTTGGCTCGATCCGTACCGAATCCGCCCGCTTGATCAAAAGACGGGTGTTCTGATCGAGTATTTCGAGAACGCCGGCACACGCCCCCGAAAGAGCGGTGTACAGAAGGGCGGCGTCGGCCGCATCCTCTGTGGGCGGCGGGGTCAGCTGCAGACTGTGAAGCGTAGCCTTAGACTGACGCGTGAAGGCGGTCAGCTCCTTCAGAAACGCCGCGATCTGCTCGATCGTCTGCTTAGCATCCTTCGTGTCAAGGATTTTTGCATTTGGCAAAAGGTGCTTGCCGACGCTTGCGTCCTGCTGCTTTTTCTTTTGCTGTGCTGAAGGTTTCCCAAGGCTTGGCTTTTTCGCTTTCGGATAGCGAAAAAAGGGGATGCCGAACAGATAGACCCTCAGCACGGGCGTAGCCTTTCGTACCGTTAGGCGCAGACGCATGGGAACGCACAAAAGGGCTATAAAAAGACAGAGAATAAAAAGAAGGATCAAGCCGATGACGAGAAGTGCCGTAACCATAGCCCTCTCCCTTTATGCCTCGGCTTCGTTTTCGCCTTCGCCTTTTTGCTCTTCGATATACTGCATGGCCTTACCCGAAAGTCCGCCCTGAAATTCGGCGCGGTTGGGAAGCGCGGAAAGAGAGTCGATGCCGAAGCAGCGCAGGAAGTCGGCGGTGGTGCCGTAGAGAATGGGCTTGCCGGGAGCATCCAGCCTGCCCTTGGCTTCAATCAGGGATTTGTCAAGCAGGGAGCTGACCGCATAGGAACAGTCTACCCCGCGCACCGTTTCGATAAACGCCTTGGTCACGGGCTGATTGTAGGCAACGATGGCAAGCACCTCCATGCAGGAGGCGGACAGCTTGCCGCTTGAGCGAATGCCCATGGCGATGCGGATCTGATCCTTGTACTGCTCCTTGGAGCAGAGCTGACAGGTGTCCTCAAAGCAGAGGAGCATGATGCCTCGCTCGGGAGCCTCGTTGTATTCTTCCTGCCATTCCAGGGCGAATTTTTTCACTTTAGAGGGGGGCATATCCAGTGCTTCTGCCAGCTTGGTGTAGGGCACGGGATAGCCTGCGGCAAAGAGAATGGCCTCAAGTGCTTGCCGCTGCTGGGACTTGCTCAGCGTCGGCGCTGAATTTTGTTCTACCATAATTGATCTCCAAAATGGGATTTTCAGGGTCTTCTTCGATGGTGATGACCACCAGGTGCCGTCTGATGAGCTGCAAAAGGGCGGCAAAGGAGGCGATCAACTCGGAGCGGGTGGTGCTGCTCAGCATCACGTCCTCAAAGGAGGAGGGACCGTTCTTTTTAAGGTGACGCAGAACGGAAAAGACGCGGTGTTGGATGGGGGTGATCTTCTTTGTGACGATTTCCTTGAGGGTTTGGGCAGGGACTTCGGTCATGGACTGCTCCTGAAGCTTTTTTCTGCGTAGCAGTCTTTCAAAAGCCGCCATGAGAGCATCGGTCTCTTGGGGGGCAACGTAGCTTTTGTCGGGACTGATGTCCTCGCTTTCCTTTGCCATTCTGCCGCCGTAGGCACCGTAGCGCTCCTGCAGCTGTCCAGCGGCTTCCTTGGCGCACTTGTAGGCAGTCAGAGCGGCAGCCAGCACGGCGCGGGGGTCCTCTTCGGCCTCGTCCTTTGGCTTTGGAAGCAGCATTTTGCTTTTGATGAGCATCAGCTCCGCCGCCATGGTAATGAACTCGCCTGCGATGTCCATGTCCATTTTCTTCATGCGGTCGATGTATTCCATGTACTGATCGAAGATCAGCACGATGGGAATGTCCATGATGTCCACCTTGTTTTTGGCTATCAGCTTCAGTAATAGATCAAGGGGACCTTCAAAGCTTTCCAGCTTGAAGCGAAGACTGTCGTCTGTTTCGACCTCGGTTTCTAACAATTCTTCTGTCATCGTCAGCCCCCGATAAAGGAAGTAATTCTATAGAAGAAGCCGGTGATGGAGTCTGCCGCTGTGGCAAGGGGTAGGGTCAGAATATCGGTTGCCAACAGAACGAACAGAACGATCATGATATAGCGCTCGTAGCGCATGATCTCAAAATACCATCTGTCAGGCAAGAACACGAATGCCAGACGGGAACCGTCGAAGGGAGGAATCGGGATCATGTTGAAGACCGCCAAAATTGCGTTGTAGTAGGCGAACAGCTCGAAGAAATAAAGGAAGATGAGAAAGATCAGGCTGCTCGTGGGCATTCCCTTGAAAAAGAAGGGGGCAAAGGGAATTTCAGCCAACACGGCAATGCGTATGGTCAGCTGTACGCAAACGGCGCCAAACAGCGAAAGGAGCAGATTGGAAACGGGTCCTGCCAAGGCGGAGAGCGCCATGCCCCATTTGGGATTTTTGAAATAGCGGGTATTGATCGGAACAGGCTTTGCCCAGCCCACTCCGCAGATGAGCATACAAAGGGTTCCCATCAGATCCAGATGCTTTGCGGGGTTCATGGTCAGTCTTCCCAGATTGCGCGCGGTGCGGTCGCCCAGCTTGTGGGCGGCAAAGGCGTGGGCGGCTTCGTGGAAGGAAAGGGAGAGCAGAATGACGGGAAGACTGATCAGCAGCATGATGATCGCGCTGATCAGTTCATCTTTGGAGTCTGCCCGAAACAGTTCAAGTAACATTGTTTACCTCTTTTATTCGTCAATTGCCGCAAGGATGGCCTTTCGGATCTCCTCGGCGGCTACGGGCTTGATGGCGGAGAAGGGAATGATGGGCGTGCCTTCGGCGATGAGCGGATGGGTACCGAGCGCGCCCGACATGGCGTTAAACTCGGTCTTGTTCAGCTTATCCGCCTTGGTCGCCACCACGATGTAGGGAATGCCCGCTTCGTTTAAGAAGCTGAGCATCAGATTGTCGTCCTCGGTGGGGCCGTGACGCATATCGATGAGCTGGATGACCAGCTTTAGCTCCTCGCATTTGGTAAGGTAGGTTTCCACAAGGCCGGACCATCTCTTCTGATCCTCTGCCGCTCGGCGGGCAAAGCCGTAGCCCGGCAGGTCCACGAGAAACATCTTTTTGTCGATGTCATAGAAATTGATGGTGATGGTCTTGCCCGGCTGACCCGACACGCGTGCCATGCTCTTACGGGAAAGCAGTGCGTTGATCAGCGAGCTTTTGCCCACGTTGGATCTGCCCGAAAAGGCGATCTGCGGCATGGGATTGTGGGGAAACTGGGAGGGAAAGCCTGCCGAAATGCGAAGGCTTACGTTGTTATAGTTGATCTTCATAGTACCTCGATCAGATTGTAGCCCGTTTTGCGGGCTTTTTTTCAGCCATGGGAGGCATTTGTGGAAGTTTTTCGTTTTCTTCTTTGGCTGTGGGCTTGCAAAGGGCAACCGAAAGCACGTCATCCACACTCTTGCAGAAGACAAGCTGCAGCTTTTCCTTTACCTCGGGGTCGATCTCCTCCAGGTCCTTTTTGTTGTCGTAGGGAACAAGCACGGTGGTAACGCCCGCTCTGTATGCTGCCATGGTCTTTTCGCGCAGGCCGCCGATGGGCAGCACCTTGCCGTGCAGAGTGACCTCGCCCGTCATGGCAACGTCGGCTCTTGCGGGGGTGCCGGTCAGCTCGCTCAGAATAGCGGTCACCAGCGTCACGCCCGCCGAGGGGCCGTCCTTGGGAGTGGCACCGTCGGGGAAGTGGATGTGCAGATCATTTTCCTTGTGAAAATTGGGATCGATGCCGTACTTCGCCGCATTCTTGCGGATGTGGCTGACAGCGATCCTTGCCGATTCCGAGATCACGTCGCCAAGATTACCGGTGGCTTCGATCTTGCCGGTACCGGGCATGCAGACGCATTCCACGCGCAGCAGATCTCCGCCCGCTTGCGTGTAGGCAAGGCCGTTGACGATGCCCACGGGGTCCTCGCTGTAAATGCGATCCTTCAGGATCTTTTCGCAGCCGAGGAAGTCCTTCAGATTGGCGGCACTTACCTTGACGCTCTTGGCATCCCCCTGCACCAGAATGTGGGCAGCCTTGCGGCAAAGACGGGCAACCGTTCTTTCCAGCGTTCGAACTCCCGCCTCTGCGGTGTAGGAATCGATGATGGCAAGGATGGCATCGTCTGCGATGCGCAGCTGGGTCTTTTTCAGACCGTGACGCTTAAACTGCTTGGGGATGAGGTGGTTTTTTGCGATGGCGAGCTTCTCGTTTCGGTTGTACATGGGAAGCTCGATGATCTCCATACGGTCGATGAGGGGAGCAGCCACCGTTTCAAGACTGTTGGCGGTGGCAATGAACATACAACCGGAAAGGTCAATGGGAAGCTCCACGAAATGGTCGCGGAAAGCCTTGTTCTGCTCGCCGTCCAGCACCTCAAGAAGGGCGGAGGCGGGGTCACCGCGGTGGTCGTTTGCCATCTTGTCGATCTCGTCAAGCAGGATCAGAGGATTCTGGGTCTCAGCCTGGATGAGAGCGTTGACGATGCGTCCGGGCATGGAGGCAACGTAGGTCTTTCTGTGGCCGCGGATGTCGGATTCGTCTCTGACACCGCCCAGCGATACTCTGACGTACTTCCTGCCAAGAGATTCGGCAAGCGAGGCTGCAATGGAGGTCTTACCCACACCGGGAGGGCCCACAAGACAGATGATCTGGTTGTTGAGGGAGGGGTTCAGCTGCTTTGCGGCAATGAATTCCAGTACCCGTTCCTTGACCTTTTCCATGCCGTAGTGGTCGCGGTCAAGCACGGCCTTTGCCTTTTTGACGTCGGTTCTGTCCTCGGTGAATTTACCGAAGGGGATCTCCAGCACGGTGTCGAGATAATTGCGCAGAACGGTTGCCTCTGCCGAAGCAAAGGGTGTTTTGTCCAGCTTGCCGACTTCTTTGATAAGGCGCTCTTCCACGTATTTGGGAAGCTTTTTGGCTTTGATCTGCTTTAAGTATTCGGAGGCTTCCTCGTCCTCCTCGTTCATGCCCAGCTCTTCTTTGACGATACGCAGCTGCTCGCGCAGATAGTAATCTCTCTGGTTCTGCTCCAGTGCCTCGCGCACTCTGCCGTGGATGCGGAAATCCTCCTGCAAAACGGCGATCTCGGTGTCCAGCAGCTTATCCAGCAGCTCCATTCTGCGATGCAGCTGACGGCAGTCCAGGATCTCCTGCTTGTGCTCGGGGCTGACCAGGATGTAGAAGGCAATGGCATCGGTGAAGAGCGACATATCGGTCTCCTCCCGCAGCTTTTCGCCCAGCTCCTTGGAGAACTTGGGAACGAACTGCGCGATGCTCTCAATGGTGGCAAGGATGCGCTCGTGGGCGTCCTTCACCTTGGGGCTGTCCTGATTTTCGCGGATCTGACGGGCGATCACGGCCGCGCAGGCAGAGTCGGGATAATATGTCATCATAGTGGCGCGGTCCATGCCCTCCACGGTAACGGTCATGCGGCCGTCTTTTCCTTTTTTGCAGTCGTTGATCTTACCCACTACACCCGTCTGACAGAAGTCCTTAGTGCTTTGAGGATCTTCGTTTTCGGGATTCTTCAGGGCGATGAGGAAGATCAGTCCGTCGCCGTTTGCAGCGTTTTCTACGGAGGTGCGATCGCGCTCCGTATTGATCTCCAAATGAAACATGATCTGCGGAAATGCCACCACGTCGCGCAGTGCCACGACGGGGAACATTCCGGTCTTAACTTTTTCGGTATAGTTTGCCATAGGTATTTTCTCCATGCCGCAGGGCGGCTTTATGTATAGGTCTTTTTTGATAATTGATGGGTGCAAGGATGCACACCTTACATTATATCATATATTCGTAAAAGAATCAAATGCTTTTTGAAAAAAAGGGGTGGAAAAACGAAGAATTTTTCGCCGTTTTTTTGTGAATGTGTGAAAAAGGCGCTTGAAAACGGATGGAAAATATGATACACTGATAAAAAATGAGAGGGATCGCCGTGGAACAGAATCAAAAAAAGACAATTGAAGAAGCACTGGAAAGCGATGGCGTGTACGTGAGCACCACCTCTGGGGTGAGTATGTGGCCTCTGTTTGCCGACCGTCGGGACACGGTGATCATTTCCCCTGTGAAGGGACGGCTGAAGAAATACGATCTGCCGCTATACAAAAGAGGCGATCGCTACATTTTGCACCGCGTGGTGAAGGTGCTGCCCGATTCCTACGTGATGCTGGGGGATAACTGTATGCAAAAAGAATACGGTATCACCGATGGGGACCTTGTGGGCGTGATGACCGCCTACTATCGCAAGGACCGCTACGGCACACCGCAGAGGATTGCTTACCGCATCTACGTGCGCTTCTGGTATCATATCCGAGGCATTCGCAATCTGATCAAACGTGTATATTGGCGTCTGACGCGTAAAAAAGGACAGAAAAATTCTCTGTGAAGAGGTTTTCTGTCCTTTTTGCCGATGCCTTTTGAGTAGACTTGTGCATCACAAATTAACAGGGTGCATATGGTAATATACACAAAATAAGCAGTGCGTTTTTGTGTATATCGCTGTTTTTGGTGGAGGGTCTTGTCAAAATACGGAATGTATGATATACTGCTTGTGTGAGTAAACAAATGTGAATAAATAAAGGAGAAAGAATGATGACAAAGAGACTGCTTGCGCTGTTTTTGGCGCTGATTCTATGTCTTTCCTTTGTGGGCTGCGGCAACAAAGACAGCGAAGAAGAGAAAAAGGATATCTCGCCGATCCTTTATAAGGTGACCGATGATGAGGGGCATACTCTGTGGCTCTTTGGCTCGATCCACATGGGAAGCGACGATTTTTATCCTCTTCCCGACTACGTGATGGATGCTTATAAGGGAAGCGATGCTCTGGCCGTGGAGGCGGATATCCTTGCGCTTGAAAACGATGTTGCGGCGCAGATGGTCAGTATGCAGAAATTTTTGTACACCGATGGCACCACCATCAAGGATCATCTGTCAAAGGAAACCTACGAAGCGGCAGTGGAGATCCTGACCGAGAACAATATGTATAACAGTATGCTGGATTTCTATATGCCCGCGCTATGGAGCAGCACGGTGGAAACGCTCATGTACGAACAGCTCGGTTTTGACTCCGAAAAGGGTGTTGACCGCCATTTGCTGACGCTGGCATATGAGGATGGCAAGGAGGTCAGAGAGGTGGAATCGGCATCCTTCCAGTACGGAATGCTTTCCGGTTTTTCGGGGGATCTGCAAGCGTATATGCTGGAAAACTCGATTGCACAGTACGGACTGTTGAATCAGGCGCAAGGCGCGATGCAGACTTTGATGGATCTTTGGGCAAGCGGCAACGAAACCGTGTTTGCCATGTATTTGCAGACAGCCACCGAATTTGAAGATAAAAATGAAGAAAACCTTTACAAGGAGTACAACAAGGCCATGATCGTGGACAGAAACAAGACCATGACCGAGTATGCCATCGATGCATTGGAATCGGGAGACGAGGTCTTTGTATGCGTAGGTGCTGCCCATGTCATCGGAAGTGGTGCCATGGCAGACCTGCTTGCCAAGGAAGGATACACAGTGGAGCGTGTGAAATAAAAAACGCAAGCCGCCGAAAGCTTCGGCGGCTTACTCTTTTAAAGGGCGGTACTGCTGCTTGATGGGATAGCACTTTCCCGTTTGCGGATCGGTGGCGATCTCTCCCTGCACCAGCACGCAGGCAAGGCGCTTGCCTGTAAGTGCCCTTGCGGATAGTGGCATGGTGGCGTGATTTGCAAAATGAAGATACACGTGCTTGTCAAATACGGTTTGCTGCCGTATTGTTGCCAAAGCCCGCAGCTCAAACGAAAGAAGGATAGAGTCCATGCGGTGGATCTTTGGCTCGACCACCACCGTCACGGGAAAACGAGTTCCGTGTGCGATCGCCAACTGTCCGCCAAAAACGGTTTTGAAATAATCTGTCAAAGCTTGTGCGATCCGTTCCGATGTGCCGTTTACCAAGCGACATGGATTGTTTTCGAGTGTGAAAAAGGGAAGCGTGACCGTAAGAAGCATTCCCATCCGATCGGTGCTTGCACGCAATCGCTCTCTTGTTGTGTGAAAGGTGACCTTCGTTTTTCTCCCCTCCCCTCGGGTGCTATCCTATGACAAAGAACGGAAAAATATGCCCATGATAAAATCCGTCTGTTTTTTTGATAAATTTTGAAAAAAGACTTTACAATCGGGAAAAAATATAGTATTATAAATCCATATGGGTTTAAGAAAAATGTCGGTTTTTCTTAAACGGAGACCGATCTGCGAAAGGATACTCTCATGGAAAACAGTAAGAAGCTTTCTCTTAGAAAAGTAGCCGAAGAAATCAGGCTTGGAATTTTGGAAGGAACGTACAATGCGGGCTCGGGTCACCCCGGCGGTTCGCTTTCCTGTGCCGATGTGATGGCATATCTGTATTTTGAAGAATTGAATATTGACCCTGCCAACCCCAAATGGGAGGATCGTGACAGATTCGTGCTTTCCAAGGGCCATGCAGCGCCCGCGCTGTATGCTGCGCTTTCTCTGCGTGGCTTCTTCCCCCGTGAAGATATCAAGACCCTGCGTCAGATCGATAGCCATCTGCAGGGCCATCCCGATATGAACAAGACCCCCGGTGTGGATATTTCCACGGGCTCTCTGGGCATCGGCGTTTCCAACGCCTGCGGTATGGCGCTGGCGGCAAAGCTGCAGAATAAGGATTTTCGTGTGTATGCCATCACCGGTGACGGCGAGCTGCAGGAAGGTCAGATTTGGGAAAGCGCCATGTTTGCTTCTCATTACAAGCTGGATAATCTGATCGTGTTTGCCGATATCAACGGTCTCCAGATCGACGGCAAGACCTCGGACGTTATGTCCGTGGAGCCGGTGGACAAGCGCTTTGAGGCGTTCGGCTGGAACGTGACTCGCATTGACGGACACGATTTCGACGCCATCGAGGCGGCGGTGCAGGCAGCGAAGCAGGTAAAGGGCAAGCCCTCTGTGATCGTTTGCGACACCGTAAAGGGCAAGGGCGTTTCCTTTATGGAAAACAAGGCCGGCTGGCACGGCGTTGCCCCCAAGAAGGATGAATACGAGGCGGCTGTGGCAGAGGTGAGCGCACGTCTGCAGGCCATCGAACAGGAGGGCTAAACCATGACTGAGATCGGAATGAAGAAAGAGACCCGCGTGGCTTACGGCGAAACGCTGGTGGAGCTGGGCGCGAAAAATGAAAAGATCGTGGTAATGGACGCCGACCTTTCGGGTTCTACCAAGACGGGTATGTTCAAAAAGGCATATCCCGACCGTTTCTTTAACGCAGGTATCGCGGAAGGCGATATGGTGGGCGTAGCGGCAGGACTTGCCGCATCGGGCTATACCGTATTCGTATCCAGCTTTGCAATGTTTGCATCCGGCAGAGCCTTTGAGCAGATCCGCAATACCGTCGGCTATCCCAGACTGAACGTGAAGATTTGCGCTTCCCACGCAGGTATCACCGTCGGTCCCGACGGCGGTACCCACCAGTGTCTGGAGGACGTGGGCATCATGCGCACCATCCCCGGCATGACCGTCATCAACCCTGCCGACGCTGTGGAGGCAAGACTGGCGCTGATTGCGGCTGCCGAGCACGACGGCCCTGTGTATATGCGTTTCGGACGCTCGGCGGTACCGGTGGTATTCGATGAGGGAATGTACGAATTTGAGATCGGCAAGGGCGTTGAACTCAAGGAAGGTACCGACGTGACCATTATCGCATCGGGCATTATGGTGGAAATGGCGCTGAAGGCGGCATTCATGCTGCAGGAAGAGGGCATTTCCGCAAGAGTTGTCAACATGGCGACCATCAAGCCCATCGACCGTGAGATCATCATTAAGGCGGCAACCGAGACCGGTGCCATCGTTACTGCCGAAGAGCACAATATCATCGGCGGCCTTGGCTCCGCTGTGGCAGAGGTGGTCTGCGAGACCGTGCCCGTGCCCGTGCGCCGCGTGGGCGTGAAGGATAAGTTCGGTCGCTCCGGCGGCATCCCCGAGCTGCTTTCCCACTACAAGCTCACCCCCGAAGAGATCGTATTGCAGGCAAAAGCCGCAATCGAGCAGAAGAAGGGTTGAAAATAAAAAAAGAGAACCGAGCACCGCTCGGTTCTCTTTTTTTGGTTGTATAACGAAAACCACGCGATAGTCGCGTGGTTCAAAAAAGGTTAACCGATGAAAAGAAATCCTCCGATTGTGTGATATACTAGAAACGACCTGCCAGTCGAAAAAGTAAAACACAATCGGAGGATTTATCTATGAAGAAAGTAGCCATAGACAACGCTAGTTTAGCACATACCAGCTGGAATTGCAAGTATCACATAGTATTTGCGCCAAAATATAGAAGAAAGGTGTTCTTTGCCGAAAAGCGATTGGAAATCAGAGAAATCTTGCGTCAACTATGTCGATGGAAGGGAGTAGAAATTATAGAGGGAGAAGTGTGCCCGGATCATATACATATGCTCGTCAGTATCCCGCCCAAAATGAGCGTTTCGGGATTTATGGGATATTTGAAAGGGAAAAGTGCATTGTTAATCTTCCAAAAGTGGGGGAATATGAAATTTGCCTACCGAAACCGCGAATTTTGGTGTAAGGGATATTACGTTGATACCGTGGGGAAGAACACAAAGGCCATAAAAACTTATATAGCAGAGCAGCTAAAAAGGGATCAAGAGAGCGATCAGTTAAGTATGTTCGACCCACGGGACCCATTTATGGGTAGTAAGTAACAGTTGCGTGGCTGGCAGGCCAATCTAGAGCGCACTTGTGCGCAGCCAGTATCGGGTAGGGCTATGCCCGAAAATGAAATACCACCCGCTATGCGGGTGGATATTTATT
>SVRH01000059.1 GCA_015064925.1 Oscillospiraceae bacterium
CCCCCGGCGACGTGGAAGAATCCATCTGCCGTATCGCGCAGAAGGGCCGTGCCTGCGGTATGCATCTGATCGTGGGTACCCAGCGTCCCTCGGTGGACGTCATCACCGGTCTGATCAAGGCAAACATTCCTTCCCGTATCGCGTTCACCGTGTCCAGCCAGATGGACTCCCGTACCATCATCGACGGCGCGGGTGCCGAAAAGCTCATCGGCCGCGGCGATATGCTGTTCTCTCCTATCGGAATGACCAAGCCCATCCGTGTTCAGGGCGCGTTCGTTTCGGATGCGGAGGTGGAGGCGGTCGTGGAGCACGTGATCGCACAGAGCGGGGAGACGGTCTACGACGATTCCGTCATGCGTGATATTGAGAAGGAAGCGGAGCTTTGCGGCTCCAAGAAGAAGGCGTCCCTGGGCGCTGATGATTCCGAGGGCAACATCGGCGGCGAGGGATCGGATCCCATGCTGCGTGCCGCCATCGAGCTGGCGGTGGAATCGGGCAAGATCTCCACTTCGCTGATCCAGAGAAGACTTTCTCTGGGCTACGGCAGAGCCGCCAAGCTCATCGACCAGATGCAGGACATGGGCATCGTGGGTCCCCAGGAGGGACAAAAGCCCCGCAACGTGCTGATCACCGCCTCCGAATGGGCGGAAATGGTCATGCGGGAAAAAGACGAAGGATAAAGGTTAGGAAACGACAATGGGAAAACTGATTGCGATCGACGGGCTGGACGGCTCGGGCAAGGGGACAATGACACAGAGGCTGTACAAGCATCTTCTGGAAAATAAGGTGGACGTACGGAAGATCTCCTTCCCCATGTACGAAAACAAGAGCTCCTACGGGGTCAAGATGTATCTTGGCGGAGAATTGGGAGGCAATCCCGATGACACAAACGGCTACGCTGCCTCCGCGCTCTTTGCCATGGACCGCTATCTGTCCTATCGTACCGATTGGGGGGCGTTCGTTGCCAAAGAGGGGACGGTCACCATCGCCGACCGCTATACCTCTGCCAACGCGGTGCATCAGCTTTCCAAGCTGCCAAGGGAGCAGTGGGATGAATTCCTTGCCTGGCTGTACGATTACGAGCACGTGAAGCTGGGGCTTCCCGTGGCGGATCTGACGGTGTATCTGGAAATGCCGCCGGCGATCTCGAAGGAGCTGATCCGTCGGCGTTCGGAGCAGACCGGCAGAAAGATCGACATCCACGAGAAGAATGCCGAGTACATGGACCGCTGCTATGAGGCGGCGCTGTACGCGGCAGGGAAGCTTGGCTGGCGAGTGATCCCCTGCTTTGAAGGGGACGAGCCCCGCGATCTGGATCTCATCTTTGCCGATCTTCTGGCACTTTTGAACACTTGATTTTGGAGGAAAGCATGATCCTTGTATTTTTGGCTCCCGGATTTGAGGAGAGCGAGGCAATTTGCCCCATTGATATTTTGAAAAGAGCCTCTCTTGACGTGGTGACCGTTTCGATTACCGACGATCGAGAGGTGACGGGTGCGCACGGTATTACGGTAAGAGCCGACGTGACCCTTGCGCAGCTGCCCCTTTGCCATCCGGAGGCGATCCTGCTGCCGGGCGGCATGCCGGGGACAAGCAATCTAAATGCCTGCGCAGAGCTGAAGCGGCTGATCCGCTCAGCGGACAACGAGGGTGCTTGGCTGTGCGCCATTTGCGCCGCTCCCATGATCCTTGGTGAAATGGGACTTTTGGATGGAAAAAAAGCCACCTGCTATCCCGGCTTTGAGGAGCACCTTGCCGGGGCAACCGTAGGGGGCAGAGTGCGTACCGACGGCAGAGTGATCACCGCCTGCGGTATGGGCGCTGCCATTGAGTTCGGTCTTGCCATCGTGGAGCAGCTGCAGGGAAGGGAAAAGGCGGAAGCGATCAAGGATGCCATTTTGGCAAAGTAACCAAGCACTGTGGGTGGAAGCATGAACATAAAGAAGGAAAAAGCGGCGCTGCGGCGCGAATGTGCGGCGATCCGAAATGGGATCGCGACGGAAGAAAAGTCGGCAATGGATGAACGGATCTGTCGGAACCTTTTGTCCCTTACCGTGTTTCGCTTTGCCAAAAAGCTGCTTTTGTATCATCCCATCCGCAGCGAGGTGAACGTGCTGCCTCTGATGCAGGCGGCGCTGACTGCGGACAAGGAGGTCTATTTCCCCCTTTGTGACCCTGAAGAGGCGGGCAAAATGACCTTTCATCGGGTCACCGATCTTACGCAGCTGACAAGCGGCTCCTTTTCGGTTCCCGAGCCGAGGGCGGATGCGCCTCTGTATCAAGATGACAGCCCGCTTGCCGTTTGCGTGATCCCCGCGCTGGCATTTGATAAGGAAGGCTACCGCTTGGGGTATGGCAAGGGCTATTACGACAGATTTCTTGCCGATTTTTCGGGCACTCGCATCGGCGTTGGGTACAGTACTCTTGTGCTGCCGCAGGTGCCTCACAACCGTTTTGATCTGAAAACGGATCTTGTCATTACCGAGAAAGGGGTTCGGATCACAAGTGAAATTTAAATCGACGACCACAGCCCCGTTTTTGGTGCTGTGCGTGTTTGCGCTGACCCTGCTGGTATCCCTTTTGGATGCTGACAAGCTGGCGTCGGGCGACAGTATCTACCTTGCGTTTTTGGTCATCGAGCTGATGGTCTTTATGGTGCCTTGTGTGTTTTACTGCAAGCTCAAGGGCAAGGGCTATACCGAAACGCTGGGGCTGAGACCCTTTGGCATGGGGCGCATTTCTCTGCTGAGCTTTCTGCTGCTGATCTTACTTTCGGGCGTGCTGCTGATCAAGGTCGGCATGCTCTACGCGGGTGTGCTTCCCACCGAATCGGGAAGTACCGCTCCCATTGATGCGGAGGGAAATCTGTTTTACACCGTGTTCACCGCGGCGATCCTGCCGGCGGTGGTGGAGGAATTCCTGTTCCGCGGTGTGATTCTTTCCGAGTACGCCCATTTGGGAGGCATCTGCTCGGTGACGGTGTCGGCACTGTTTTTTGCCATGCTGCATTTTTCGCTTGCCGAGTTTCCCGTATTCTTTTTCGGCGGTCTTGTGATGGGCGCTGCGGCATATCTGACCCGATCGCTGCTTGCCGCCATCCTGCTGCACACCGTGTACAATCTGTTCACTCTGTTTGGAGAGAGCTTTGTTTGGAAGCTGATCTTTGAGGAGCAGAGCCATATTTTCTTCCTCTACCTTCTGGCGGTGGTGTTTTTGCTGTTTTTGGTGCTTTCTATCGGCGAATCGGAGCGTATCTTCTATTCGTATGCGGTCAGTGCCAGAGGAGAGGTTCCGTTTGTCAAGCGCAGCGTCAAGAGCATGACCCAGGCGATCTCGCAGGTCTTTTTGTCGGTGGGATTTTTGTTGTGTGTGATCGTGTATGCCATTGTGGTGCTGAATGCACGAAACTGAGTAGTCAAAGGAGAACGTGATGGAAAACCGTTCGGATGAGAACAAAGAAATAAACCGTTCCGAAATGCCGTCTGCACCTGTGGAAAAGGAAGAGAAGCCCTTGGTTGCAGAGACGGGTGGGGAAGGCTTTGAAAAAAAGAGTAAAGAGGATGGGGTGAAGCATCTGCCCTATACCAAGACCCGTATCTCCACCATTCCCATGTACACCCACGCCGATCAGGCAAAGCCGAAGAAGGAAAAAAAGGCGAAAAAGGAGCGTAACTGGAAATGGTTTTCCTTCAAGCGCAGCGGTCAAAGAAGGAAAAACAAATACGATAAGGATGAAATGATCGCGGGCGGTGTGAAAACGGTGACAATGGTGGTGATCGCCACCATTGTGGCGGTCGTTCTGGCGTTTCTGTTTTTGAGAGGCGTTATGGACATCTTTGCCATCGGCAAGAGCGACTATCCCGTGAAGGTGACCATCGAGGAGTACAGCGGTGTTTCGGAGATTGCCGAGGTGCTGCATGAAAACGGGGTCATCCGCTATCCCACACTGTTCAAGCTGTGGGCGATTCTCAAAAACGACACCAACCGCAATTTCGAGGCGGGTGAGTATATCGTTTCCCCTGCCATGAACTATGACGATCTGCTGGACGTGTTCGTGCCGAGTGAATACGAGCACACCGAGGTCACCATCAAGATTCCTGTGGGTTCTTCGGTGGACGACGTCATCGACATCTTTGTGTCAAACGGCATCGGTACAAGGGAAGGCTTTGAAAAGGTGATCAACCATCATGAGTTTGACACCGAAAAGTATTGGTTCTTAAAGGAGCTGCCCGAAAACGATCCCCACCGCATCTGGCGTTTGGAGGGATTTTTGTACCCGGACACCTATTTCTTTTACAGCGACTCCAGCGAGCTGTTTGCCATCACCAAGCTGCTGGACCGCTTCCGGGAGTTGTTTAAAAAGGGCTATATGAAGAACTGCGAGGAGCAGGGAATGACCCTTGTGCAGGCGCTGACGATGGCGTCTATCATTACCAAGGAAACGGTCAACGACGAGGACTACAAGCCGGTTTCGCAGGTGCTTGCCAACCGTCTTGACCACCCCGAATTCGGCTATCTGTCCCGTGACTGCACCCTGCAGTACAAGATCCGTCACGAGGAGGGCGCCTACCGCGAGCTGACGCAGGCGGACAGAGAGCTGGCGACCCCCTTTAATACGCATACGACACCGGGACTGCCGCCCACGCCCATTTGCAGCCCCACCATCACCACCATTCAGGCGGCTCTTTATCCCTCTGCCACCGATACCCATCCCGATGCGGCAGAGTATTTCTACTTCGTTCTGATGGTGGATGAGTACTGTGCGTACGCCAAGACCGAGGAGGAATATCTGGCGCTACTCGAAAAGGATCGCATTGACCGCGAAAATGCGGCGCAGGGCGGTGACATCGCCCCTGATGAGAATCCTATGCCTGACGACTGGCTGGGCGATGAAACTGAGGACGGCAGCGGACGCGCAGAGCAGAACGCTGCGGCATGAGAGGTAAGCTATGGGACTGATCGCTTGGATCAAGGATAAATTTACAAACAATATGGACGAAAACAGTCCTGCCTTCCGCCGTGAGATGGCAGCCCGTTTGCACAATCGGAGCATCAAATACTGCTCCGAACGGCAGGGGGATACCGACATCGTGGTGGGCAGAGCGGGCTCGATCACTGTCAGAGACGATGAGATCCTCATTTTGTCCTCGTTTCAGGTGGTGTTCCGCGGCAAGGTCGAGGAGACCTCCATGTCGGAGCTGATGAGCCTGGAGGGGGTCATCTTTTCGGGCCCCGACTATGACAGAGGCGGCGAGGAACGAACGGTCATCGCCTACTACACCTATTACAGAAAATGATGAAGGTTTGACATGAAGAAAAATGTGGATGCCGCTTTGCGGCGAAAGGAAAAGTGGGAACGCAAGCAGAAAAAGCAGACCAAGGTGCTGACGGTGCTGGGCATCGCTGCGCTTGTGCTGGTGGCGGTCACGGCGATCGCGTGGGCGCTGTACAGCGCGTATCTTTGGAAGACTGCCGACATTTCGCTGGCAGAGCAGAAGGCGCTGTTTGAAAGCACCGAGGCAATCCCCAAAAAGGGAGATCCGCTGCTGGGGACCTGGTTCTATTTCACACCGGACGGTGAAAAGATCGACAGTAAGTACATCTTTGATGAAAGCGGAAAGCTGGAGGTGCTGAAGCTGGACGATTCAATCCCGGAGTTTGAGGATTATATGCGTATATCCATTGCCGACTACCGCGTGCGCAAGTCGGCGGGTAAGATCTACGTGTGGGCAAAGAACGATGAAAATGCCAAGGATAAGGACCGTGTGGTGACCTATGGCTATAAAGTTGAAAAAAAAGGCGATGCCTACGTGCTCACGTGGGAGTACGAGAACGGCACCGTTTGGAAGATGATCCGCGCAGAATGATAGGAAAAGGGGCAACGCCGGTTGCTCCTTTATCTTTTTTTAGAAAAAAATTAAAAAAAGTGCTTGACAAACGAAAAGTATTGTGTTATCATGCAAAATGAGATAAAATCGGATAGAATGCCTCTTTGTGCGAAGGCGGCTTGAACAGAAAAAGGCGCGTGAGGGCAAAATTCACCAAGCAAGGCGATAAAACAGGGCATTTTGCCGATGGAAGCATAGTAAAACATGGCAGGTCATGTCGTTTTTGACGGGTCCGCCGGGAACGGAAATTTCATTTCAGCTTATAATTCGGCTGTAACCAGCATGCCGTAGGGGTAGAAATTGTAAATTTTTTGTGAACGGATGTGACCGGTCCTAAAGGGCATGGTCTTTTGTTTGCCAAAAATTCATAACCCGTAACGAAAACAAAAAAGGAACGGAGGAAAACAAAGAATGGTACACGAGAAGAAACTCGGCACCAATACCAGAATGAGCTTTGCCAAGATCGATGACGTCTTGGAAATGCCCGATCTGGTGGAAGTACAGAAGAAATCCTACCGCTGGTTCCTGGAAGAGGGATTGAGAGAGGTTCTGAAGGACGTTTCTCCCATCACCGACAACCAGGGCAATCTCAGCATTGAGTTTGTGGATTTCAAGTTGGAAGAGGACAAACCGAAGTATCCCGAAGAAGAATGCAAGGACCGCGACGTGAACTACGCTGCGCCCCTGCGCGTGTTGGTTCGCCTTTACAATAAGGTAACGGGCGAGGTTACCGAGCGCGAGATCTTCATGGGCGATTTCCCCCTGATGACCCGCACCGGTACCTTCATCATCAACGGCGCAGAGCGTGTGGTTGTATCCCAGCTGGTGCGTTCTCCCGGTATGTATTACGAGTCCACCATGGAAAAGGGCGGCAACCGTCTGATGATGGCAACCATCATCCCCTACCGTGGTGCATGGCTGGAATACGAGACCGACGTTAACAATATTTTCTACGTACGTATCGACAAGAACCGTAAGCTGCCCGTGACTGTGCTCATCCGTGCACTGGGACTTGAGAGCGACGAGGAGATCAAGGCCATGTTCGGCGAGGATCCCAAGATCGTCAACACACTGGAAAAGGACGGCATGAACGCTGCGGCTGTGGAGACCAAGCGTACTCCCGGCGAAGAAGCGCTGAAGGAGATCTACAAGAAGCTGCGTCCCGGTGAGCCTCCCACAGTGGAAAGCGCCCTGATGCTGATCAACAATCTGTTCTTCAATCCCAAGAGATACGATCTGGAAAATGTCGGACGTTACAAGTTCAACAAGAAGTCGGGCATTGCCGCCAGAGTGGCAGGTCGCCGTCTGACCCGTCCCGCCGTGAGCATGATCACCGGCGAGATCGTCTTTGACGCAGGTGAATTCATCACCAAGGAAAAGGCAGAGCAGATGGAATTTGCCGGTGTCAACGAGGCATTCGTGGCGCTGGAAAACGGCGAAGAGATCAAAATCTTCTCCAACGGCACCGTATTCCCCGAGGCAGTCATCGGCTGCGATCTGAAGGAAGCGGGCATCAACGGCAAGGTCATCTATTCGGTGCTTGCCGAAATCATGGAGCAGGCGCAGGGCGACGTGGATCAGATCATTGCGCTTGCTAAGGAGCGCAAGGCAGATCTTTGGCCCAAGCACATCACCAAGGAGGACATCCTGACCTCCATCAACTATCTGATCACCCTGTCCCACGACATCGGTAACGTGGACGACATCGACCACCTGGGCAACCGTCGTCTGCGCTGCGTGGGTGAGCTGCTGCAGAACCAGATGAGAATCGGTTTTGCCAGAATGGATAAGATCGTCAAGGAGAGAATGGTCATTCACGACAGTGAGACCCTGACTCCCGAGACCCTTATTAACATCCGTCCCATCGTCACCGCCATCCGTGAATTTTTCGGAAGCTCGCCGCTTTCTCAGTTCATGGACCAGAACAACCCTCTGGCAGAGCTGACTCACAAGCGCCGTCTGTCGGCCCTTGGTCCCGGCGGTCTGTCCCGTGACCGTGCATCCTTCGACGTACGTGACGTTCACTATACTCACTACGGAAGAATGTGCCCCATCGAGACCCCCGAAGGTCAGAACATCGGTCTGATCTCCTATCTGTCCACCTACGCCCGTATCAACGATTACGGCTTCATCGAGGCTCCTTACCGCAAGATCGACAAGGAGACCGGTGTCGTTACCAACGAGATCCGCTATATGTCTGCCGACGAAGAGGATAACTACGTTGTTGCGCAGGCAAACGAGCCGCTGGATGAAAACAACCGCTTCGTAAACAAGAAGGTCACCGTGCGCGCACGCGCCGAGATCCTGGAGGTGGAAGCATCGGTTGCCGACTATATGGACGTTTCTCCCCGCATGGTGGTGTCGGTTGCGACTGCGACCATTCCCTTCCTGGAAAACGACGACAACTCCCGTGCACTGATGGGCTCGAACATGCAGAAGCAGGCAGTTCCGCTGATGGTCACCGACTCTCCCATTGTCGGTACCGGTATGGAATACAAGGCAGCTGTCGACTCGGGCGTCGTTGTGGTGGCTGAGGAATCCGGCTATGCTGAGCGAGTTACCGCAGATGAGATCATCATCCGCACCGACTCCGGCAAGAAGATGGAATACAAGCTGCTGAAATTCAAGCGCAGCAACCAGGGTACCTGTATCAACCAGATCCCGATCATCAACGAGGGCGAGTATATCGAAAAGGGCAGAGTCATTGCCGACGGTCCCGCTACCTCCAACGGTGAATTGGCACTGGGTAAGAATGCTCTCATCGGCTTCATGACCTGGGAAGGCTACAACTACGAGGACGCGGTTCTGCTGAACGAGCGTCTGGTGCGCGACGATATGTACACCTCCATCCACATCGAGGAGTACTCTCACGAGGCGCGCGATACAAAGCTTGGTCCGGAAGAGATCACAAGAGAAATTGCAAACGTGGGCGAAGACGCCCTGAAGAACCTGAACGCAGAAGGTATCGTACGCAAGGGTACCGAGGTGCGTGCGGGCGATATTCTGGTCGGTAAGGTCACTCCCAAGGGCGAGACCGAGCTGACTGCCGAGGAAAGACTGCTTCGCGCTATCTTCGGCGAAAAGTCCAGAGAAGTACGCGATACCTCTCTGAGACTGCGTCACGGCGAATCCGGTATCGTTGTGGACGTAAAGGTGTTCAGCCGCGAAAACGGCGACGAGCTGCCTCCCGGAGTACACAAGGTGGTTCGCGTATACGTGGCACAGAAGAGAAAGATCTCGGTTGGTGACAAGATGGCGGGCCGTCACGGTAACAAGGGTGTCGTTTCCCGTATTCTGCCTCCCGAAGATATGCCCTTCCTGCCCGACGGTACACCTCTTGACATCGTGCTGAACCCTCTGGGCGTGCCTTCCCGAATGAACATCGGTCAGGTGCTGGAGGTACATCTGGGTATGGCTGCCAGAAAGCTGGGCTTCAAGGTCATGACTCCTGTGTTCGACGGTGCCGACAACAAGGACATTGCCGAAATGCTGGAAAAGGCAGGCATGCGTCCCGACGGTAAGACCATCGTATACGACGGCCGTACCGGTGAACCCTTCGATAACCCCGTAACCGTGGGCATCATGTACTACCTGAAGCTGCACCATCTGGTTGACGATAAGATCCACGCAAGAGCTACCGGTCCTTACTCGCTGGTAACCCAGCAGCCTCTTGGCGGTAAGGCACAGTTCGGCGGTCAGCGTTTCGGAGAAATGGAAGTTTGGGCGCTGGAAGCATACGGCGCGGCATACACTCTGCAGGAGATCCTGACCGTGAAGTCGGACGACGTCACCGGACGTGTCAAGACCTACGAGGCAATCGTCAAGGGTCAGAACATCCCCACTCCCGGCGTTCCCGAATCCTTCAAGGTCATGGTCAAGGAACTGCAGTCGCTGTGTCTGGACGTCAGAGTTCTGGACAAGGACGGCGGCGAGATCGATCTGGCAACTCTGGGCGAGGAAGAGACCGATACCCGTAACTTCGTAGTACCCGAGGATCTGGGCGAAACGGTCGTGACCGACGATATCAACGATTCCTTCTACGAGGAAGGTCCCGATGAGGACGAGGACGAGTTCGGCTCGGATGACGATTCCGTACTGCTGGACGACAGCTTTGTGTTCGGTGCCGACAGCGGCGACGACGATATGTGAAAGGAGAGCTAACTGAATATGGAAAAGAATATTTTTGATTCGATCAAAATCGGTCTTGCCTCTCCCGAACTGATCCGCAGCTGGTCTCACGGCGAGGTCACCAAGCCCGAAACCATCAACTACCGTACCACCAAGGCAGAAAGAGACGGTCTGTTCTGTGAGCGTATCTTTGGTCCGACCAAGGACTGGGAGTGCCTTTGCGGTAAATATAAGAGAGTCCGCTATAAGGGCAAGGTATGTGAAAAGTGCGGCGTAGAGGTCACCACCAAGAAGGTGCGCCGTGAACGCATGGGTCACATCGAGCTGGCGGCTCCCGTTTCCCACATTTGGTATTTCAAGGCGATCCCCTCCCGTATGGGACTGCTGCTGGACGTATCTCCCAAGCAGCTGGAGCAGGTTCTGTATTTCGGCAGCTATATCGTGCTGGATCCCGGCTCCACTCCCCTTGAAAAGAAGCAAACTCTGACCGACAACGAGTTCAAGAGATATTACGAGCTGTATGAAAACGATTTCCGCGTGGGCATGGGCGCAGAGGCTGTGCGCGAGCTGCTGGCAGAGATCAATATCCCCGAGCTGTCCGAGCAGCTGAAAGGCGAGCTTGCCAAGGCTTCCGGACAGAAGAAGAGCAAGATCATCAAGCGTTTGGAGATTGTAGAGGCATTCCGCCGCAGCGGCAACAAGCCCGAGTGGATGGTGCTGGAGGTTCTTCCCGTCATTCCTCCCGAGATCCGTCCCATGGTACAGCTGGACGGCGGCAGATACGCTGCTTCCGACCTGAACGATCTGTACAGACGAGTGATCAACCGTAACAACCGTCTGAAGAAGCTGCTGGAGCTGCACGCGCCTCTCATTATTATCCGTAATGAAAAGCGTATGCTGCAGGAAGCGGTGGACGCGCTCATCGACAACGGCAGAAGAGGCAAGCCGGTCACCGGCGGTTCCTCCAACCGTCCCCTGAAGTCTCTGTCCGAGATCCTGCGCGGTAAGCAGGGACGCTTCCGTCAGAACCTGCTCGGTAAGCGTGTTGACTATTCCGGACGTTCGGTTATCGTTGTTGGACCCGAGTTGAAGATCTATCAGTGCGGTCTTCCCAAGGAAATGGCACTGGAGCTTTTCAAGCCCTTTGTGATGAAGCGTCTTGTGGAGACCCAAAAGGCCACCAACATCAAGGACGCCAAGAAGAAGGTCGAAAAGGTTTCCATCGAGGTATGGGATGCACTGGAAAACGTGATCAAGGAGCATCCCGTACTGCTCAACCGTGCGCCCACTCTGCACCGTCTGTCTATTCAGGCATTCGAGCCCATTCTGGTGGAGGGCAGAGCCATCAAGCTGCATCCTCTGGTTTGTACTGCGTTCAACGCAGACTTTGACGGTGACCAGATGCCCGTACACGTGCCGCTGTCCGCAGAGGCACAGGCAGAGGCAAGATTCCTTATGCTGTCTGCCAACAACCTGCTGAAGCCCGCCGATGGCCGTGCCGTTGCGGTTCCTTCTCAGGACATGGTGCTCGGTTCCTACTACCTGACCATCGACAAGGCAGGCGAGCCCGGAAGGACACGCCTACCGCGACTTCAACGAAGCCATGATGGCTTACGAAAACGGCTTGCTCGGTCTGCACGCTCCCATCCGCATCCGTGTGACCAAGACCATCGACGGTGTAGAGCACACCGGAATGATCGATGCTACGCTGGGCCGTCTGATCTTCAACCAGCAGATCCCTCAGGACCTGGGCTTTGTGGATCGCAGCGATCCCGAAAAGCTGCTGGATCTGGAGATCATGTTCACCTGCGGTAAGAAGCAGCTGGGTGAGATCGTTGACAGAACCATTCGCCGCCATGGCGCCGCTGCCACCGCTGAGGTGCTGGACGCCATCAAGAGCATGGGTTATAAATATTCCACCAAGGCGGCTATCTCCATTTCCGCCGCCGACGTAGTCATTCCCCCCGAGAAGTACGACCTGATCGCCAAGGCCGAAAAGGACGTAGACGTGATCCAGCAGTACTATCAGATGGGTGAACTGACCGAAGAAGAACGCTATAACAACGTAATCAAGATCTGGGAGCAGACCACCAAGGACGTGGTTGCCGCTCTGCAGGCAGGCTTTGACCGTTACAACCCCATCAAGATGATGTCCGACTCGGGCGCCCGTGGTAACATTACCCAGATGCGTCAGCTTGCCGGTATGCGTGGTCTGATGTTTGCGGCAAACGGTCGTACCATGGAGCTGCCTATCAAGGCAAACTTCCGTGAAGGCCTGAATATTCTGGAGTACTTCATCGCTGCCCGTGGTTCCCGTAAGTCTCTGTCGGATACCGCTCTGCGTACCGCCGACTCGGGTTATCTGACCCGCCGTCTGGTAGACGTTTCTCAGGACGTGATTATCCGCGAGGAAAACTG
>SVRH01000060.1 GCA_015064925.1 Oscillospiraceae bacterium
AACGCACACCGTCTGACTATTTCAATCGTTTTTCTTGGCACTTTCTTACACACACTTGACTTTTTATCGCATCCGTATTATAATACCGTCATAGAAGCGATAAACGGAATCGTATACCTACTGCAATGAAGGAGAACTATCATATGATGACTATAAAAAAATATTGCGAAGAAAACAATTTGGATCCCAACAAGGTTTTTGATATGGTGCTGGGCGAGAGCGGCAGCATTTTGCCCAAAGCGCGCGGTTTTACGGGATATATTGTAGAGATCAAGGATGACTGCCTGGATTGCAACAACGACAAATTCGGCATATCCCATCATGAGATCCCGTTCTCGTCCTTCCAAAGAGCAGAATTTGGAATCGGAAGCGGGCAGCTTTGGCTTCAGTGTGTTGTAAACGGAGAGTCTTTCGTATTTTGCACACCGAGAAAAAGCTGGAAATCTCCCGCTGCAAAGCTACTCCTCGAAAAGATCGGTCAACACACCGAGATTCTGGGAATGGACGACTACAACAAAATGATGGGAAAGTTCTTCTTATATTACATGATAAAATACGCTTGGTAATATGGCTTATATCTCACATAACACAAAAGGAGTACGAGAAAAACTCTCGTACTCCTTTGCTTTTGCCTGATTCACACAAGACACTTTATAAGATTCTGTATTTACTTCGTTCCGAACAGTCTGTCACCGGCATCCCCAAGTCCCGGTAGGATATAGCCGTGCTCGTTCAGACAGCGGTCCAGCGTGGACACGTAGATGGTAACGTCGGGATGGGCTTCCGCTACGCGCGAAATACCCTCGGGCGCGCCGATGATCGCCATAAACTTAATATTCTTGCAGCCGCGCTTCTTGAGCAGATCGATCGCATCGCACGCACTGCCGCCGGTTGCCAGCATCGGGTCCACCACCAAAACGAATTTATCGTCCATGTCGATATCCTCGGGCAGCTTGCAGTAATAGGACTGCGGCTGAAGCGTTTCCTCGTCGCGGTACATTCCGATGTGCCCTACCCTTGCGGAGGGGAACAGCGCATGAATGCCGTTGACCATGCCAAGACCCGCGCGCAGAATGGGAACGATCGCCACCGAATTGTCCTTGACCACGCGCTGCGTACAGGTCTCCAGCGGCGTGACCACCTCTTTTTCAACAGTGGGAACGTCCTTGAAGCATTCGTAGGTCATCAGCGTCGTGATCTCCTCCACCAGCTCGCGAAATTCCTTCGTGCTGGTGTTTTTGTCACGGAGGATCGCGATCTTATGTCGGATCAGCGGATGGTCGAAAATAACAACGTTATCGTAATTTTTCATCTTTCTATCCTCTCAGTCATTCTTTTTAAACTTGTTCAGCAGGAAGTTGGTGGCAATACCGAGCACAAGCGAGCAGGCAACGGGCGTGATGAACACGTCTGTTCCGATCGCCATTGCCATACCGCCAATACCGGGGATCAGAATCGCAGAAACGGTGAAGAGGTTGGCGTGATCCTCCAGATCCACCTTCTGGATCATCTTCAAGCCGGAGACCGCAATGAAGCCGTACAGCGTGATACACACGCCGCCCATGACACAACCGGGAATCGAATCAAGGAAAGCAACCAAAGGAGAAATGAAGGAGAACAGCATTGCGATCACCGCAGTTGCCGTGATGGTGATGATGGAAGCGTTTCTCGTAATCGCCACGCAGCCCACCGATTCACCGTAGGTCGTATTGGGGCATCCGCCAAAGAATGCGCCTACGGCAGAACCCACGCCGTCGCCGAGCAGCGTTCTGTGAAGACCGGGATCCTCGATCAAATCCCGATCGATGATGCTGGAAAGATTCTTATGGTCCGCCAGATGCTCCGCAAACACAACGAATGCCACGGGCACGTACGCAATGAGAACGGTCACGACGTAATCAAAGCCGATGCCGGTTTCACCCTTGAAGATCTCGGCAAAGGTAAAGTCGGGCACAGCAAAGAAGGTCGAAAGCTTAACACCGTCCGAAACGAGCGCCTCGAAAGGTGCAAAATCGATCACCTTCAGTGCATCCACGCCCGCAGCAATGCCGATGACGGTGAAGATCAGAGCGGTGGCGTAGCCCGCCAGAATACCAAGGATAAACGGAATGAGCTTGACCATCTTCTTTCCGTATACCGAGCATAGAACAACGGTAATGAAGGTAACCAGAGCGCAGATCAGAGACGCCCAGGCACCTGCCGTCATTTTAAAGTAACCCGAAAGTCCGAAGGTGATCTTTTCACCGTAGGAGAACACGTCGTTGATAGCAGCCCCCGAAAGCGAAAGACCGATCAGCGCAACGGTGGGGCCGATCACCGCAGCAGGCATCACCTTATTGATCCACTTCGTTCCCACAAACTTAACGATAAGAGCCAGAACGACGTACACAAGACCTGCAAATACGGCACCGATCACCAGTCCCAAATACCCAAGGGTCGCGTTTCCGAGCGCACCCGCAAATGCCGCGCTCATCGGGCCGATGAAGGCAAACGAGGAACCAAGGAACACAGGGCTGCGGAATTTTGTAAAGAACTGATACACAAGCGTACCGACACCCGCGCCAAAAAGGGCTGCGGAGGTCGACATACCGTTTCCGACGATCATCGGCACGGTGATGGTAGCTGCCATGATCGCCAGCAGCTGCTGAAGGGCAAACACGATCAACTGAGGAAATTTCGGTTTGTCATGAATGTCATATACAAGATTTTTAGCCATAAGAAGTCCCCCAAAATTATTTTCGGACGTTACCCGCCCACTTTTTTCATTTTAACAAACTGTCCGACAAAAGTCAACCGATTTACTGCTTTTTACACAAATAATAAAATGAGAACCGACAAAGGTCGGTTCTCATTTTAATCACCCGTTACTTTTCGGCTACTCATTCTTTTTCTCTGAAAAAATGCTTTTTGTAGTAATCAGAGTTCTTTTTGACCTCTTCATCAAACAGATCGTAGCCCTTCTTACCCTCTCCCATCTCTTCACAGAGAGTGGGCAGCTCAGAGAACAGATTGGTGCCAAGACCCAGTCTGTCGCCCTCGATCTCAAAGCCCATGGCGGCAAGGGTCGTCGGGAACATATCAAGCGAGGTAAAGACACGGTTTTTTACAGCAGAGGGTGCATCGACAGCTGCATTTAAGATACAGTTGTAGACCGTACGCTCATAAAACGGTACGCCCTTGACAAGGTGATTGTCCATGCGCGGATGGTCACCCGTGATGACGATGGTCGTATTCTCGTAGAAATCCTGCTGCTTGCACCATTCAATAAACTCATAGAGCTGTCTGTCGGTGCAGTCGATCACATTGCCCGCCTTCTTTTCGTATTTGTTGTCACAAATACTGCACACGTAGCCGCCTGTGTGATGTGCGTCAATGGTCATCATAGTTAAATTAAAAGGTCTGTCGCTCTTGGAAAGCTCCCTCAGTCGGTCCTTGGCGATCTTGTAAAGATACTTATCCTCAAAGCCCCAAAAGCCGTTATGATAATTGCGGGGAATATAGCCGAGTCTTCGTGCGGTGTAAAGATCGAACACCTCATAGTTACCATGCACGCTGACATAAGCATCCGTGCCTGCAAAGGACGCCTCCGAGCCAATCAAGAACTGATTGCGATAGCCCTTCTCTGCCAAAATATCGCCAAGGGTAGTAAGCCCATTCAAATACGTGCCGTCCTTGCCCTGGGCATTCTGTGCGCTGGCACCGAAGATCTCAAGCGAGAAGGGAATGCCGGACGTTGTACCGAGCAGCGCACCCATCGTCCAACCGGTACCCGTTACGCTGTGAAAGCCACCAAGTCCCTCACCGTCCGAAAAGGAGATATTCTCCTTGGCAAGCGCTGTCAGACGCGGCATATAATTGACGTTTTTCTGCGCACCGCCCTCCTCTTTCGAGGCATAGGTCGTTTCAAAGCTCTCAAGGTAAATATAGATCAAATTGCGTGCATTCCCATCCCGATCGGTGATGGCAACACTCGCAGGGTCAATGTACTTTTCCTCGTAGATCGTGCTTTTTTCTCCGAAATGGACAAGGTATTCGGGAATACGAAGTACAAAAAAGCCAAATATAAGAGAAAGAAGAAGCGCAACCAGCACCGCCACTGCAGCGATCCTTCGCATCAACCGATGAAGAGGCAGCCCCTTTCTTGTAAAAAAAATGAAAAGACCATAAGGAATCATGGCTATAATCGCCGGCAGCAAGCTGAAGGTGAGGACGTCGATCACCGTTCGTTTACCTGTTCCCGCCAGCGGAGAAAGCAGGGTGAAAAGAAAATCGTTAAATTTGATATTGAAGGTGACCTTGTACCAGATCCCCAAAGAAAAGGCAGCCACCGTCAGCGCAAACAAAAAGCCAAACAGAATGATCAAGCCAACGCCCTTTTTCTTTTTAGGGCGTGCGGATTTCTGTTCCTGCGGCTCGTTTGGCAGCGCTGTATTTTTCTCGTTGTTCATTACTTCTGTTTCCATATTCGTATTTCTGTTTACTAAATCTTTCTAAATTCCTTATCCAAACTGCATAATCGCCAATCATTACGCTTCTCATTATACCGATTCGCCCTCTGTTTGTCAATAGATAAACAAAACATACATACAAATCGCCATTTCTATTTCATACAGCACTCGGTACATTCTATCAATACGGCTGTCCCGACAATGCAAAAAGGGAAACCGTCCGGTTTCCCTTTTGATGGCTTGTTTTTTCACATTTCAGATTCTTTTCCACGTCCTTGGGCTGAAGAGCAGCAGGACAGGCAGGATCTCAAGTCTTCCCATCATCATCAGAAGCGTCAGGATGACCTTGGAGAATTCACTGTAACCCGCATAGCTTGCGTAGGGGCCCACCGCCTCAAAGCCGGGTCCGACGTTGGAAATACAGGCAAGCGAGGAGGAGAAATTACTGAAAAATCCGTGCTTGACCGTGTAGGTTCCCGCATCGGATACCACCTCCACCGTCTTGCCGTTGATCGGGTCAAAGGACAGCAAGAATACCGCCAGCACAAAAATGAAGAAATACAGCGTGATAAAAGCAAACACGTCGTTGACTGTTTTTTCCTCCAGTGTCTTTCCTTCGATCTTGGTCTTGGGCACGTAGCGCGGATTGATGAGCTTACGCACGTTATTGTAAGCACCCTTCACGGAGATCACGATACGGGAGGTCTTGATGCCGCCCGCCGTGGAGCCCGCCATACCGCCAATGAACATGATCACCACAAGAGTGGTGGTGGCAAGCATGGGCCAAACGTGGTAATCGGTGGTGGTAAAGCCGGCTGTCGTAATGATCGATGCCACCTGAAAATAGGAATGCCTGAAGGCTTCCTCGGTGGTGTAGGTCTGGGGGTAGGGATCAAAGCGCCCCACAAGACTCATGAAAACAAAGCCTACCGCAATTACAACGATCAACAAATAGCACCGCAGCTCCTCACTCTTAAAAAGAGCCTTTGCCTTGCCAATAAGGATCAGGTAATACAGTGCGAAGTTGATTCCGAACAAAATGAGGAAGGTCGCCACCACGTACTGCGAGAAGGGATTGAACAGCTCCATGCTGCCGGGAATAACGCCGAAACCGCCGGTACCTGCCGTGCCGAAGGCGGTCAGAAAGCTGAAAAACAGCTTTTCGTTTTCATAGCCGGGAATGGGACTGTCGAACATGAGGATGATCACCTCAAGCACCGTCATACCAAGATAGATCAGGTACAGAATACGGGTGGTCACCTTCATTTTGGAAACGATCTTACCCACCGAGGGGCCGGGGCTTTCCGCACGCAGCAGGTGCATGGAGGAGCCGTCGTTGCTCTCGGGAATGAAGATCAGCACGAACACGAGGATTCCCATACCGCCGATCCAGTGCGAAAAGCTTCTCCAAAACAGCGAGGAGTGAGAAATCACCGTAATATCGGTAATAATACTGGAGCCTGTGGTGGTAAAACCCGACATGATCTCAAAGCAGGCGTCCACGTAGTTGGGAATATCTCCGTTTATCACGAAAGGAATAGCACCGAACAGGGTCATCAGCACCCACACAAGGGCGGTCAGCGCAAAGCCCTCTTTCTGATAGAGGGTATCCTTTTCGGGCTTTGGTATTTGAAGAATGCCTCCGATCGCCACCAGCGCAACGATCGGAATCATGAACGCAAGCACGTTCCAAAGAGATTCACGGTAGATCAGTGCCACGGCAAGAGGCGCCATCATGAGAAGCCCCTCCATGATCATGATCTTACCTAAAATACTACCGAGTTTTTTGTAATTCATACGTTACCCTATCACAATTCAAACGCATCGGTCAGGTCGTCGAAATTCTTGTGGGTGGTCACCACGATCACGTTGTCCCCCTGCTTGATGCAGGAATTACCGCCCGGAATGATCACTTCGTTTTGACGGATAATGCAGGCGATCAGACAGTTTTCCTTGGTCTTCAGCTCGCGCAGCGGCTTATCGTAGATCTTCTTCTCCTGCTTTTTGGCGTGGAATTCCAGCGCCTCCACCTGATTGTTTACCAGACGTGACAGCGTCAGAACGTTACTTCCTCTGCTGTTGGAAAGAGAGCGTATATAGCTGATCACGCGATTCGCCACGATCTTTTTGGGAGAGACCGTATTGTTGATGCCCAGCTCGCCCAGCATTCCGTACAAATTATCGCTTTTGATCTGGGTGATGGTCTTGCGCACCTTCATTTTATTGGCAAACATGGATACCACCATGTTTTCCTCGTCGATGTCGGTCAGCGCCACGAAGGCGTCCATGGCCTCAATGCCTTCCTCCACCAGAAGATCGTGTTGGGTGCCGTTGCCGTGTACCACCGTGACTCTGGGAAGCTGGTCTGCCAGATCCTCCGCCTTGGCACGGTCCTCCACGATCAGCTTAATATTGTATTTCTTTTTGGAAAGCTCATCCGCAAGATAATGGGAGATTTTGCTGCCGCCAATGATCATGATATTCTTCAGTGGCAGCTTGACAAGATTGATCTCGGCAAGGAAGTCGCGAAGCGATCTTACGTCCGAGGTAAAGTGGATGCGGTCGCCCTCTTCGATCATAAAATTACCGGCGGGAATCGTCACCGTGTTGCCGCGCTGCACAGCACAGATCAGCACCTTGGAGGTCAGCTTTTTACCAAGAGAGATCAGCGTTTCACCAATGAGGGTACAGCCCTTCTCTGCCACAATCTCCACAAGCCACACCTTACCCTTGGCAAAGTGCTCCACCTGCGCGATGGAGGGGAGGTTGATCAGATTGTAGATTTCGTTTGCCGTTTCTCGCTCGGGATTGACGATCATGGAAATTCCCAGCTCGTCCTTCATCTCGATGATCTGATTTCGGTACGCGGGATTGCGCACACGGGCAATGGTGTTCTTCACCCCCGCCTTCTTGGCAACAAGGCAGGCAAATACGTTGAGTTCGTCGCTTTCGGTCATGATGATCGCCAGATCCGCCCCCTTGACCTCCGCTTCCTCCAGAATGTCAAGACGCGCACCGTTACCCACAACACCCGAAACGTCGTATTTTTCAATGAGGGACTCGATCTTATCTCTGTCCTCATCAATAATGGTGATGGTATGTCCCTCGCCGGAGAGGTTTTTTAATATCGTTCTGCCGGTGGTTCCAAGTCCTATAATAATGATCCTCATGATTATAAAACCACTCCTTTTCTGTTGCCGCCTATTATACCACAACTTCATCTGTTTTTCAACCGTATTTACAAAAATCCTTGCAAATGCCTCTTGCAAAATCTGCAAAAATGTGCTACACTGTCCCTACAAAAGAATAAGCACAGATCATCTCAATATACTTGTATATTGGTTTCGGGCGCACGCAGTGTGTTCGGTGGTAAGGGAATCACGGTGGGAATCCGTAGCAACAGCCATTGCCGTATCTCTTGCTTGCAAGCTTTGCAAGCGGTCAAGTCGGAATGCTTATCGGTCTGTGACACGTAAAAGTCTCTTGGGCAAACGGGGAGACTGTGCAACACGCAAGAACAATCTTCGCGTTTTTCGGCATGGCAGGATGCCGATCTGTTTCACAGCACCCCAGAAGGGTGCTTTTATTTTATCCTTTTGAAAAAAAAAGAAAGGATGTATTACTATGAAAACTACCATCAAACGCACACTGGCCCTGCTGCTTGCACTGCTTTGCCTGTCGGCTCTCTTTGCCTGCGGCGCAAAAGAAAACACTCCCAAGGCCGAATCGCCCGACACCGACGGCAGCAATGTAAGTAACGATTCCCCCGATGAAGAAAATTCCGTATCCAAGACCGGACTTTGGAAGGACGCACTCTATCTGAAGGATACGACCTTCGGCGAAGGTGCCAACACCATTACCGTTACAGTAAAAGCAGATGGTCAATCGGTCACCTTCACCATCAAGACCGACAAAAAAACTGTTGGAGAAGCCCTGATGGAGCACGATCTTCTTGCAGGTGATGAGGGCGCTTACGGCCTTTACGTAAAGAAGGTTAACGGTATCACCGCCGACTACGATAAGGATCAGACCTACTGGGCATTCTACATCGACGGCGAATACGCCATGACCGGTGTGGACACCACCAACATTTCCGCCGGTACGGTATACACACTTGAGCGCACCAAGTAAACGAAACCGTCACTCCACGCACGTCTTTGAGCTTGCCGTCTTTGCCATGCTTGGCGCCCTGATGTTCTGCTCCAAGATGGTCATGGAGGCGCTGCCGAACATTCACCTTGTAGGGGCACTGACCATGGTCTACACCGTCGTATTCCGATGGAAGGCGCTGATCCCCCTTTACGTCTACGTCATGCTGGACGGACTGTTTCACGGATTTGCCATGTGGTGGGTTCCCTATCTGTACGTCTGGACGGTACTGTGGGCCGTCACCATGCTGCTTCCCAAACGTATGCCAAAAGCGGTCGCTCTTATCGTATACCCTGCCGTATGCGCCCTGCATGGACTGTTTTTCGGTGTCCTGTATGCACCGGCACAGGCACTGATGTTCGGTTTTGATTTCGAGCAGACCCTTACCTGGATCGCCGCAGGTCTTTACTTTGACATCGCCCATTTTTTCGGCGATCTCTTTGCGGGACTTCTGATCCTGCCGCTGGCGGAGCTTCTGAAACGGCTGACAAAGAAAATATATTAACGCAAAACGACCTGCCTCAGCAGGTCGTTTTTGTATTTATTTCGTACGTATCACAGCTTTTCTAACAGATAATTATAAAAATCCTCCGCGTACACAGATTTCGGATGCCTGCCGTGAAGCTCTATGATCAAATCTCTCTGACACACGGGTTCGGAAATCGGTAACAGCTTCAAGTTCTTATTATGAAGCTTTCCCCAGGAATACTCCGGCCAGAATGCAATTCCCGCGCCCATACCGATAATATTTTGCACAGCGGTGGGCGAATCTGATTCAAATAATATCTTAGGGTAAAAGCCGGCAACAGAACAAAACTTATTGCATATTACACCAAACAGACGGGTATTGGAAAGCATGATAAAGCTTTCGTCTTTTACCTGCCTGAGTTCTATGGAGGAGGCTCCCGCATAGTTTGAATCCTTTGGAACCGCAAGATAGATATTTTCCTTTTTTACACAGCGACGCAAATAACTCTTTTCGTGATTCATGTTCAAGCCATTCGTCGTGATCAAAATATCACAGTTATATTTCAGCTCATTTTGCTCAAAATCAAATATCACGTCGGGATTCTTTTTCTTATATTCCACGATCGTATTGATCACAAAAGTGGAGGCTGCCAGAATATTTAGCTTCACTGTTTTGGTAACCGATTGCTTCAATTCGTCCATTTCCACGGAAAGATGATCGAACTCCGGCAGCAACACATCCAATCTTTTCTTTAAATACTTTCCAAATTCCGTGAGAACGACGCTTCTTCCCTGATGTCGAAACAAAGGAACCCCCAATTCATCTTCAAGCGAGTGGATCGCCTGTGTCAAGGAGGGCTGCGAAATATGTAAGCATTCTGCCGACTTGGTAATATGCTCTAGTTGCGCTGTTGTATGAAAATATTTTAATTTCTGTATATCCATATGTTCCCTCTTTATATAGGCACAACCTATCGTTTGTATAATAATTATATATTTTACTTTCAGCTTTGTCAAGTGTATAATGAAAATATCAAAGTCAGGAGGAAATAATTATGCAGATCTTTGAAATTATTATGCTTATATGCTTTGGTATGTCATGGCCGATCTCGGTATATAAAAGCATCCGTTCCAAATCCACAAAGGGAAAAAGTGTGGTGTTTATCATCGCCATTATCGTCGGCTATATCTCCGGTATCATCGGTAAAATCGTGAATGAACAAATATCCTACGTTCTGATTCTGTATTGCATCAACTTGATCGTCGTATCCGTCGATCTCGGATTATACTTCGTCAATGCCAAAAGAGAAAAGCTAACTTGAAAGGAGAATTGATATGAAAGACAACGTTCGTACACAAGCTGACATGATGAAAAAAATCAATGACCTCACCATTCCGGGAGGCATCGTAGTCTTCGGCTCCACCTATATGTCGAGTTTCCCGCTGTATGAGCTGGTCAACAAATGTATATTTGAAAACGCCGTGTACAATCGCAGCATCCAAGGATTGACGGTAACGGAGGCATTGGAGATCGTGGAGGATTGTGTGATCGATATTCACCCCAGCAAGGTTTTCATTTCCCTTGGCGAAGAAGATGAAGACGATCCAAGCGCAACCGAAAAATATGCCCTCCTCATTTCTAAGCTCCGTTCGTGTTTACCGGGAACTAATCTGTATTTGATAGGACTGACGGGAAAAGGAGCATACGTTGATACGTTCAACCAAAGCATCCTCGGCCTCTGTGACGGCAAGACCGTCAAATACATCCAATTTACGGTCAATCATACGTCCGAGCGCAGCCTGTACAAAGCACGCTTCAAGCAACTGAGCTGCTTTTTTCGCAACAACCGTATAACAATGCCGGAGGCGTTCGAAATAGCAAGCGTTTAATGATGCACGGATATAAAAAACCTTCGTCTGTGAGTGATGCTCACAGACGAAGGTTTTTTGATTATCGAATACCGTATTCCTTGATGATAAAGTCCATGTCCTTATCGCCTCTGCCCGAGAGGTTGACAAGGATGGAGCCGGTCTTCATTTCCTTTGCCAGCTTCATGGCAAATGCCACGGCGTGAGAGCTTTCGATGGCGGGAATGATGCCCTCGTATCTTGCAAGCGCGTAGAAGGCGTCCAGCGTTTCCTCATCGTCGATAACGTCGTACTTTACTCTGCCCAGATCGTGCAGGAATGCGTGCTCAGGACCGGAGGAGGGGTAGTCCAGGCCGCTTGCCACCGAATACACGGGTGCGGGCTCGCCGTTTTCATCCTTGAGCATGATGCTGTTGAAGCCGTGCATGATGCCCTCGCTGCCGTACTGAAGGCTGGCGGCATGGTCACCCATTTTGGTGCCTCTGCCAAGGGGCTCGATGCCGTAGATGTCCACGGGATCGTTGAGGAAGCCCGAGAACATACCCATGGCGTTGGAGCCGCCGCCCACGCAAGCGACCACCGCGTCGGGCAGCTCACCCGTCATTTCCATAAACTGCTCTCTTGCCTCAATGCCCACGACGCTTTGGAAATCGCGC
>SVRH01000061.1 GCA_015064925.1 Oscillospiraceae bacterium
TGATCCTCGCTCAGTATACCCGTGTCGGAGAGATTGCTTTCTGTCATGGTGAGCGCGTCACCCACAATGGGAAAGAGCGGGATTGCCACAGGCTTATCAGAGGTAGAATCGGTGGTGGCTCCGCCGAACTGATTATAGCGGTTGGAGCCGAAGGCGTACAGCATGCCGTCCTCGGTGGCGTACCAGAAGGTACTGCTGTTGTATTCCATCCATGCCATGGCGGTTACCTCGCCGACGGTAGGCAGGACGGTATCGCGGTTGCCGGTGTGGAAAGTAAGGGTGTTGTTGTCGTACGTGAGGTAAATGTTGCTCCAGTTGTCGTTATTCCAAGGGCCATAACCGCCCGTTATGAGCGTAGACGCAGGGGCGTCGCCGCGCACGTCGGTGGACTCGCTATAGCCTTCCATATATACGAGCTGACCGTCTGCATCGATATAATACAGATGGTACTCTTCCATCCATGCAGCGGAAATACCCTCGGCGATCAGAATCGGTGCGGATGCCTGCAGGTTTTGTGCGCCTGCCATATACAGCGATCCGTTCTCTGTGACAAACCAAGTGGTATCGTAGTAGGACACGTGAATGTCGACGATTTTAGCATCCAGATTTACAAGGGTAGGTCTGTCAATCGTTTCGGCAACCGAGCCGACGCCCAGTGTGCCGTAATCGTTCCTGCCCCAGGCGTATGCTCTGCCGTTTTCGGTCAGAACGTAATAGGACGATCCTCCGTTGCCGTTATATCCAACGTCGATAGGAGCGCGATCCTTGAAATCTGTCCAGGTTTTCACTACTCTGTTGCCGTTTAGCTCTGCCAATGTGTTGTCCTCATACAGAACAAGGGAGTAGGCACTATACGCATCGAATGCCTTGACCTTTTGTGCGATGCGTACCGGCTTCTTTTGGTAGTAGCTCCAGTAATACAGATCGCCGTTTGCCAGCAGGGCATAGAAATCATCATTACCGGAAATTTTCAGATCCACCACAGGAGAGAGCGCTCCGTTTGTCACGTACAGCGTGATCTTCGCGACAAGTCCGCTGTTCTGCTCTCTTGCGATGATATCGGTGGTGCCTGCCTTGTGCAGGATCAGCTTGCCGTTTGCGATCGAGGCAACGCCCGGCTCGGTGGAGCGGTACACGATATCGGTCACCGCGCCTTTTGTAATGGTAAGAGTGGGAAGAGAAGCTTCGCCCTCTGCCAAAGGATAGGTAACGGCGGGCAGCTCGAAATCAAATTCGGTGGCTCTGACAAACACGATGATCTCGGCGGTGGCGGTAAAGCCCTCGCAGGTGACGGTTACGGTGGTCGTGCCGGAGGAAAGGGGTGTGATCACGCCGCCCTCGTCCACCGAAGCGATCTTGGGATCTGCCACGGTAAAGATCGCGTGCTTTCTTGTGGTGTTGGCGGGAGTGAACAGGCAATTCAACTTTGCGTATTCGCCCACAGCCAGACGCAGCTCGCTCTTGTCAAGGGAAATGCCCTCCAGCGGTACGTAGTCGACCACGTGGAAGGTGATATAGTTCTTCACCGCTCTGTCAAGCGAGTAGACCACCACGTCGGCAGTGCCCTGCTTCAAGGGTGTGACCTTACCGGTTGCGTCCACGCTGAGAACCGAAGGATCGCTGCATTCGTAGAGGAAACGGTCGGCAGGTAGCTGCACGGGGGCGCTGATGGGAGAGATCTGATAGGTGGCACCCGTGTCAAGGGATACCTCGTATTCATTGAAGCGAATGGACTCGGGGAGAATATTGCCCTTCAATTCGTAGAGATAGTAGTAGGCGCCGTAATTGCCGTATGCAAGCAGGTGTTCTCCGGTTGCATAGTTTTTTTCGATATAGATACCACCGTTCGGATTTTTAGGGCTGATGGCAGCACCGTTCGGGTCGGCAAAGGCGCCGATCTCCGAGCCGTCCGCCCATACAAAGCGGTCCTTGTCCACATCATAACGGGTGTATACCTGATAATTGCCTCCTCTGGACGCATCCAAAGCGGTGAATTGATCCCATTCCTCGGCAGTTTCGAAGATGGCATAGTCTGCCCCGATCTTCTTCGCCCAGAAGCTGTCGATGGGGCCGTAGAAATAGGTGGTTCCGTTTTCCTTGCAGCGATACAGATAGGGCACGTTGATGCTCGGTTTTCCGGAAACGGTAACGGAGGAATTGTCGTAGATATTGGGCTTGGTCTGGTCAACGAAATGGTTGCCCAGCAACAGGCAGTGGCGCAGGTTGGCATCGCCTTCATCGTAATACTGTCCACGGAATTGAATACCGCAGTCTACGAAGGCGCAGTGCTCAAAGGTGCCGAAAAGAGAGAGAGAACTTTGGGTGTTCCCCAATTTATAGAATACGCAGTTGTTGGCGTTTGTTATAGAGCCGATACTACCACTGTAAAAACGATGGGTAGACACCTTTCCGCTATCCAGGTCGCGGTAATTCATATCGCGAAGATCGTAATTAAAGCGGAAGGTGCAGCTCTCGGCAGAGGCGATTCTATTACTGTATCCGGTGTTGGTAATGTAATAAACAAAATTCGTAATATCCGCGTGCCGCAGGGATACCCAGCCCGTTTCGCTTTGCGCGATCTCGATGTTGTAATTGTGCATCAGGTCGCTGGGGAAGATATACACGGGATCCTCGGCGGTGCCGTTGACAAGGAATTTTCCCTTGACCAGCAGGTAGGGGATGTAGGTGTCGGCGTAAGGGTCGTCGGGATCGTCCGACCAGAACTGGATGCGGGTGCCCGGCTCCACGCGCACGGTCACGCCCTCGTCAATGACGGTAGAGTTGGGGATGATGTACAGGTGGTCGGGAGTCAGGGTCATGTCCTCGTCGATGATGGCGGGAAGGACCGTGCCGTTTCTTACTGTGAGGTCGATAGTGAACTGATACGGCTTTTCGCCAAAGACGTAGGTGGTATCGTCCTCAAGATCCAATCCGTTCTTGCAGCGGATGGTGATATTCAGGGTGAAGATATAATCGTTGGGGCAATCATCGGCGATCTTAAGGCGGAAGGGCTTTTCCCAGCCACTTAGTAGCTCGTCGGTGAAGATCTTGCCGCAGTCGCCCGTGGCGTAGCTGCCGACGGAGCCGTAATCCACGGTGTCATTGAGGATCGTGATATAAGGATCGGCAATGCCCGCCTGCGAGAGGGTGTCGATGGTCACAAGGGTATCCTTGCTCTGACCCCAGCGGTTGCGCAGGATGAAGCCAAGCTCTATGGTCTCGCCCGCGTCGATCACGCCGTCGCCGTTACCGTCAAGGGTATCGAAGTGCATGCTGTCCTGCACGCCAAGCTCGGGCTTGGGCAGCTTGGTAAGAGCCGCAAACAGATTGACGATCTGGGGAATGTTATGATCACCGTGCGCCTGGGGATTGTAGCAGGTGGCGGTATGCTCGGAGGTGGCGCTTAACTGACCGTAGATAAAGCGGGTGGGGTAGGTGTCGCGGTCGGTAAATTCACTGCGCAGAATGGCGGCAATGGCGGAGACCATGGGGGCTGCCATGGAGGTGCCGCTCCAGGTGGCGTAGCGGTCGCCGGGAATGGTGCTGACGATCTCGTTGCCGGGGGCGTACAGCTCGTATTCCACACCGTTGAATGCCTTTACGTCCCAGTTTGTGAAATAGGATTCTCTGCCGTCCTGATCCACGCTCATGACGCCCAGCACGTAGGTCAGGGCAGCGGGATAGTTGGGGATGGCGCCGAGACCTTCGTTGTAAGCGCCGTCGTTACCGGCGGAAGCCACCAGCACGCAGCGGGTGTAGGCGGTTGCCAGCGCATCCTGCACTGCAATGGAGCAGGCGGTACCGCCGAAGGACATATTGATGACCTCAGCACCCTGCTCGTAGGCATACAGAACCGCCTTGGCGATGTCCGACTGATGCAGATAGCCGGATGCCATGGCTGCCTTGATGGGCATTACCTTGGTATTATAGGCAATACCGACAATACCCAGCTTGTTGTTCTGGGCAGCAATGATACCTGCCACGTGGGTGCCGTGGCCGTTGTCGTCATCGCCGTTTCCCTTGCCGGTGATGATGTTGACGCCGTAGTAGTCGTCGATGTATCCGTTGCCGTCGTTGTCGATGCCGTCGTCCGGCACCTCGCCCTTATTGACCCAGATGTTCTGCGCCAGGTCCTCGTGGTCATAGTCCACGCCGGTATCGATGACCGCGACCACAACACTGCTGCTGCCGCCGTCGTTCTTCATGTTTTTGTAGCCGTCGGGAATGCCCGCGTGGTGCAGATACCACTGCTCGGGATGCTTCTTGTTGTTTTCAAAGCCCTTGTCGGGGGGCAGCTCCTTGTAATGATCGATGGCGGAGGTCTTGACCTCGTAGTCGTAGTCCACCATCAGGACGGTCTTGACCTGACGCAGCGCTTCCACAGCGTCGCCCACGTCGGTGCCCTCCGTCAGAGATGCCTTATACCAGGTGGTTTCCTCCATGGGGACAACGGCCTCCAGCTTCACAACGCCGGCAGCCTTCATTTCCTTGGTAACGGCACCCTTGCTGCTGTTCTTCAGCTTTAGCAGCAGAGCGTCCTTGGAGTAGCTCACCTGCTCGCTCTCCACAAGTTCGGGATAGAGCTGGTCGAAGGGCTTGGTGAGCGCTCCGTTTTCGTCATAGCCCTCGGGCAGGGCAGTGAAGCCCGTTTCGCCCTTGAGCTGGTCGAGATACATTTGTACCTTTTCCTTGAGCTCCTTGTCCGACATCGCCATGGCGTCGGCAAGGGTGAAGGTTCCCTTGGAGAGCGATACGAGCATTTGCTCCAGCTCCTCACGGGTGGCAGTCTGCACGTCAGAGACGGCAGTGTTGGTGGATGCACCGGGGGTCAGTGTCGAATTACCCTGCGAGATAGGATCGACGTGAACACCCGAAGAGCCCTTGGCACTGTCATGCTGATTGTTGAACGCGCCGCAGCCGGCGGTCGAAAGCAGCATCATGATTGCCAAAAGGCAGGCTGTGCTTCGAATGAAAAGTTTTTTCATTTGAGATTCCTCCGTATATATTTTATTAGGATGATAAGTATCCGTTTACGTGAATTTAGTATAACAAACTACGCCGGGAAAAGCAAGGTGTTTTGGATAGTTTCAGGAGTCCTTACTGTGCGATTTGTATGATTGCACAATATCTCACGCTGAGATTTGTGCAAAGTGACGAAACAAAAAGCGCGGTTTGTCCTCTATTCTATTAGCCGTAATCCAAGACAAAATCTCGCAGAAAAAAACAAAAAGCAGGAAGATAATTTCTTCCTGCTTTTGCGCTTGCCGGCTACTGTCAGTCGATCACGCTGACAGACTTGATCTTCTGCTCCTCGTAGGGGCGGTCGGAATAGTCGGTGGGGGTTCCTGCGATGGCGTCCACGGTTTCCATGCCGGCAATCACCTTGCCGAAGGCGGCGTACTGACCGTCAAGGAAGGTGCTGTCCTCATGTACGATAAAGAACTGGCTGGATGCCGAATTGGGGTTCTGGCTTCTTGCCATGGAGATCACGCCTCTGACGTGAGAGAGGGGATTGTTATAGCCGTTGATGGCGAATTCGCCCACGATCTTTTCGCGGCTTCCGCCCATGCCGGTGCCGGTGGGGTCACCGCCCTGGATCATGAAGCCTTCGATCACTCTGTGGAAGATCAGTCCGTTATAAAAGCCTTCCTTTGCCAGCTTTTCAAAGTTTGCGGCGGTCTTGGGGGCTGCGCTGTGGTCCAGCTCCAGATCGATGATGCCGCCGTTTTCCATTTCAATACGGATCATATATATTACCTCGCTTGTGTTTGTACTTGAAAAAGATTATAGCAAAGAAGAAGAAAATAGTCAAGTTACAACTTGATAATATTTGAAAAATGTGATACACTAGATTTGCTATATGCAAATATGAGGTTGGAACATGAATAAATATAAAAAGCTTCTTTCCAATACGGGGCTGATCACCCTTGGCACCTTTGGGTCCAAGATCCTTGTGTTTCTCTTGACCCCGTTATACACCTATCTGCTCACCGACGCGCAGTTCGGCACAGCGGATCTGCTCTCGCAGACCGCAAAGCTGCTGCTGCCGGTGCTGTCGCTGGGCATTGCGGAGGCGGTGTTTCGCTTTGCGCTGGATCGGGCGGAGGACCCAAAAAACGTATTGACCGTGGGCTTTGGCGTGCTTGGCGCGGGCGCACTTTTGTATGCCGTGGCGCTGCCGATCCTCGGGCTTTTCGATATGTTTTCGGGAAGCCTTTCGCTGATCGCTTTCTACACGGCGGCGTCGTCCTTGCACTCGCTTGTGTCGCTGTATATACGTGCCAAGGACCATTTCAAGTTCTATGCGGTGCAGGGCGTTGTCAATACGCTGCTGGTCATTCTGTTCAACCTTCTGTTTTTGCTGGTCTTTGATCTGGGCGTGACCGGCTACGTTCTCTCGGTGGCGTGCGCCGACCTTGCCGTGTTTCTCTTGGTGTTCGCCGTGGAAAAACTCTGGCGGGATCTGGTGCCCCTTTCCCGTGTGCCGAAAAGGCTGTGGAAGGATATGCTGCGCTACAGCATTCCGCTCATTCCCAACACCATCTTCTGGTGGGTGATCTCGGTATCCGACCGCTATATGGTCAGTGCCATGGTGGGGCAGAGCGCCAACGGTCTGTACACTGCTGCCTACAAGATCCCCACCCTTATAACCCTTTTGTGTCAGGTGTTTTCACAGGCATGGACCTACTCCTCGGTGAAGGAGGACGAAGGGGAGTCCCGCTCCGACTTCTTCGGTAAGGTGTTCACCTTCTATCTTGCCGTTTTGTTTGTGAGCGCCTCGGGCATTATTCTGTTTTCGAAATTCTTTACGGGGATCCTGTACCACGAAAGCTACTACGCCAGCTGGCAGTATATCCCCGTTTTGACTCTGTCAACGGTATTCTCCAGCCTTGCGACATTCATGGGAAGCGTTTATACGGTCAGCAAAAAGAGCCTGCCTGCCATGCTGACGGTGACAGCGGGCGCTACCGTGAACGTGGTGCTCAATTTCTTCTTTATTCCCGATTCCTTCGGTGGGGTGAAGCTCTTTGGCTGGGGCGCGATGGGCGCGGCGTTGGCAACGCTTATCAGCTACGCCGTGGTCTTTGCCATCCGTGCCGCCACCTCAAAACGGCACGTCGCCTTCGATATGCACCTGCCGCTACTGCTGATCAATGCACTTTTGGTGGGCGCGCAGGCGGCTTTGATGACCGTAGAGGCTCCGCTGTTCCTTCTTTGGCAGGGACTTTTGTTTGCCGCCGTGCTGGCGGTAAACGCCAAAGCGCTGTTTCCGTACATGAAAAAACTGCTTTCTTTTGCAAAAAAGTGAGAAAAAAGTTTAGAGAATTACAATAACCTCTTGATTTTTATTTTGTTTTGTACTAAACTATACAAAAGAATCTGTTTTACTTTGACAAAAAACTAACAATCGGGGCGCAGGCTCCGGGAGGTAATCACATATGGCAACCAAATTGAAGAGAATTGGCGTACTCACATCCGGCGGCGACGCACCCGGCATGAATGCAGCGGTCAGAGCCGTTACCCGTAAGGCGATCGACTCGGGCCTTGAGGTTGTGGGTATTTACGAAGGATATAAGGGACTGATCGAGGATAACACCAAGCTGTTCCAGATGCGTGACGTTTCCAACATCATCAACCACGGCGGTACCATTCTGCATTCTGCCCGCAGCAAGGAATTCAAAACCGAAGAGGGTATGCAGCAGGCGGTGGAAACCTGTCATCGCAACCAGATCGACGGCATCGTTACCATCGGCGGCGACGGAACCTTCCGCGGTGCCACCGATCTGACCCGTCACGGTATTCCCTGTATCGGTGTTCCCGGTACCATCGACAACGATATCACCTCCACCGATTACACCATCGGCTACGATACGGCAATGAACACCGCCATCGAAATGGTAGACCGTCTGCGCGACACCTGCGAATCTCACTTCCGCTGCAACGTGGTGGAGATCATGGGTCGTCACGCGGGCTACATCGCGCTGAACGTCGGTATTGCCACCGGTGCTTCTCAGATCGTGGTAAACGAAATGCCCATCAACGAAGAGCGTATGTACGAAGAAATCATGGCAGGTAAGCGCAACGGCAAGCGTAACTATATCATCATGGTTGCCGAGGGCGTGAAGGGATATGCTGAGCTGATCACCGAAAAGATCCCGCTCAACACCGGCATTGAAACCAGATTTACCCGTCTTGGCCACGTGGTGCGCGGCGGTTCTCCTTCGCTTCGTGACCGCGTGATCGCGTCCAGAATGGGTATTGAGGCGGTCGGACTTCTGGCAGAGGGCAAGAGCAATCTGGTTGTTTGCATGAGAGGGGAAGACATTACCTCTATGGATATCGAAGTGGCGGCAACCCTTGACCGTATGTACAAGCACAAGCTCAAGGATGACGAGCTGGAAAGATTCACCGCTGAGCAGGTGCAGCAGATGAGAGATTTCTGTGCCAAGAAGCACGCAGCCTTCGAAAAGCTGTACAATCAGGCGCTGGACATTTCTCTGTAATTTTCAAAATCAAAGGGCTGTTGAAGAACAGCCCTTTTTTGCAATCGGCGCAACAGCGCCCGAACCGAAAGAATGGAGTTTGGCATGGTATCAACGGTTTATACGGCGGGACTGGACGGTGTCAACGGCTTTCCCGTGACAGTGGAGTGCTCCTTAACCGCTCCCTTTGGCGACAAATCCACCCTGGACGTGGTGGGACTGCCTGACAATGCGGTGAAGGAAGCGAAGGAGAGAGTGGAAAGCGCGATCGGAAACAGCGCTTGCGACTATCCCTTTGCGCGCTTGGTGGTGAATTTGGCACCGGCTGACAAAAAGAAGAGCGGCTCGGCGTACGACCTTGCCATTGCCGTTTCCATTCTGCAGGCGGACGGACAGATCCCCAAGGATGCCACAAGCGGCAGCTGCTTCATCGGGGAGCTTTCTCTCTCGGGGCAGATCCGCTCGGTGCGCGGTGTGCTCTGTATGGTCATGGCGGCAAGAGAGGCGGGCTTTGCCAGAGTCTTTGTGCCTATGGCAAACGGTGCGGAGGCATCTGTGGCAGAGGGGATCGACGTGTATCCCGTAGAGGATCTTGCCACCCTTGTAACCCATTTGCGGGGAACGCCGATGCTGACGGTGCGTCCCTTTGACAAGCGGATCTTTGACGAGGGGGTCAAAAAAAGCCCCCTTGATTTTGCCGACGTCAAGGGACAGCAGACTGCCAAGCGAGCGCTGGAGATCGCGGCTGCGGGCGGACACAACGTGCTGCTGATCGGCCCTCCCGGCACGGGCAAGAGTATGCTTGCCAAGCGCATTCCCACCATTTTGCCCGAAATGACCTTTGAAGAGGCACTGGAGACCACGAAGATCCATTCGGTGGCGGGAACCCTTCCCGAAAATGCCAATCTTGTCACCGCAAGACCTTTTCGCTCGCCCCACCACACCATGTCGGCGGTTTCGCTGGCGGGCGGCGGTGCCTATCCCAAGCCGGGCGAGGTGTCGCTGGCGCACAACGGGGTGCTGTTTTTGGACGAGCTTCCCGAATTTCCCAAGCAGGTCACAGAGACTTTGCGTCAACCGCTGGAGGATCACAGGATCACCATCACCCGTGCCTCGGGACACTGCACCTTCCCCAGCAATTTTATGCTGGTATGCGCCATGAATCCCTGCCGTTGCGGTTATTACGGGCATCCCACCAAAAGATGCACCTGCCGTCCCGAGGAGATACAGAAATATATGGCGAAGATCAGCGGTCCCCTTCTTGACCGCATCGATATTCAGATCGAGGTGTCGAGCCTTTCCTTTGACGAGCTTTCCACTGCCGAGAGCAGCGACAGCTCTGCCACCATTCGTGCGCGGGTCAACGCGGCACGCAGACGGGCGATCGAGCGCTTTAAGGCGGGCGGAGAGCGTGTGTTCTCCAATGCGGAGATGTCCTCCTCTCAGCTGAGAAGGTACGTGCAGGTGGACGAAAGCGGCAGTGCGCTGCTGCGAGCGGCGTACGATAGCATGGGCCTTTCTGCCAGAGGACACGACCGCATTTTGCGTTTGGCACGCACCATCGCAGACCTGGATGGCTCGGAAACCGTGAGCGCTGCCCACATGGCGGAAGCCATTCGAATGCGCTCTCTTGACCGAAAATACTTTTGATGAGCAAAAATGCCAAATGACAGTTTTCCGCAGTTTTTGCGATGCGTGCTGTGGATAACTCTGGGGATACTGTGCACAAACGGCGATAAATCAAGGGTTTTCAAAGGGGCACGCCCGATAATCCTGTGGAAAACCCTGTGTAAAGTGAGGAAAACATGCATATACCAAAATCGGCGACCTTGTCGCTTTCCGTAAAAAAGTTTGATGAGTCACTTAATGAGGCACTGCTGCCAAAGGATGAATATGACGTGGAGCGCTGGCTGTTCGTGCCGCCCATGTACGATGAATACCGATACATACTTGGCACCAGAGGAGACAATCCGCTGATCTGCATCGGCATCAATCCCTCCACGGCAAAGCCGGGAGCGCTTGACAATACGCTGAAGTCGGTGGAGCGCGTTGCCCTTGCGGGAGGCTATGACAGCTTCATCATGTTCAACGTCTATGCCCAGCGCGCCACCCGCCCCGACGATATGGAAAAGCAGTGCAACGCCCGGTTGCACAGAGAGAACATGAAGGCGTTTGCCTACGTGCTGGATCTGTACGGCAAGGGGCATCGGCCTGCTGTTTGGGCGGCATGGGGCACCATCATTGAAAAGCGCCCCTACCTTGCCTCCTGCCTTGCGGATATGATCGCCATTGGAGAGCAAAAGGGGGCAAATTGGTACAGCTACGGGCCCCGCAGCAAGAAGGGACACCCCCATCATCCGCTGTATCTCAGAAAGGATGTCACCCCCGAGCCCTTTGATGCCGCGGCGTATCTGAAGACTCTCACTGCGTAAAAAAAGCCTTTGCTTCGGCAAAGGCTTTTTGCTTATACGATCGGTTCCTGCAGTTTGGTGGCGATGGGAGGAGTCAAAGGGGTAGCGATGCTCTTTGCGATCTCGATGAAGGGGCGCAGACCGTTGTGGGTCAACTCGGTGGCGACTCTTGCCAGCTCCTCAATGGAGATGCGGTTGGGATCGGACAGCCAACGCAGATACAGCGAAAACAGTCCCGAAATGGTGTATTCGAGATAGTAGTCGATGTCGGGGCGCTGACGGCGGATCGCCTTCAGCTCGTCGCTTTCAAACACCTTTTCCTTGACCTTTTGCAAAACGGCAAGGCTGGAGACGGGAGAGAGCAGGGCGCGATAGAGGGGACGGTCCTGTTCGATGAGCTTGTTCATTTCCAAAAAGACCTCGTAGGGATCCAGCTCCTCCTTGCCAAGCTTCTTCCAGCAGGGCAGACGGGAGATGCGGATGCTCTCCTCGCGGCGGATCTCGTCAAACAGCTCTCTTGTGGAATTGTAGTGCAGATAGAAGGTCTTTCGGTTGATACCCGCCCGTTCGGAAAGGGCGCTGACTGTGATATCCTCGAAGGCTCTGTCGGCAAGCAGAGAGAGAAACGCCTGACGAATGGCGTGCTTGGTGCGCAAAATGCGGCGATCGACG
>SVRH01000062.1 GCA_015064925.1 Oscillospiraceae bacterium
TGAATAAACAAAAAGGGCTTCCAAAGTCTAAACAACAGACCCTGGAAGCCCTCTTTTTATGCGGTGCATACTCCGACACTTATCTTTTGTTAAGTGTCATAATGGGTATTCACCCCTTTGGAGAAGGGGATAAAATGCCCCTCGGAACCCCTATTTGAAGCATCTCAACTTTTATGCTGAAACTTTACTAATTACCGAAATCACAAAAAAGCCTTATAAATCAAGACTTTTGAACAAAAAATAAGCACCGCAATCACGATACTGCTTCGTATCATAATTGCAGTGCTTATTTGGTCTGAGTGACTGGATTTGAACCAGCGGCCTCTACCACCCCAAGGTAGCGCGCTACCATCTGCGCCACACCCAGATGTCGCTTTTTCGCAACGAGAAGAGTATAGCACATAATATAGGGTTCGTCAAGGGGTTTTTGAAAAAAACTTGAAAAAATTTTTACATTTCCAGCTTCATGTCGCCGGGCTTGATCCAGCCCATCTTGCGCATGATCTCAGAGAAGAGCAGGCTGAGCACTGCGGGCAGCACCAAACAGATAAGGATCACGCTGATAACGGTCATCGTGCCGCTGCCAGAGGCGGAGAATACGCCGATGGGGCCCACCAGACCGCAGGTGCCCATGCCCGCCGACACGCCTGTGCACTCGATTTTCAGCACGGTGGTGGCAAGGGGACCAGTGATGGCGGATGCCAGTGTGGGCGGGATCCAAATGAGGGGATTGCGGCATATATTGCCCATCTGCAGCATGGAGGTGCCAAGCCCCTGCGCGACCAATCCTCCCACCTTGTTTTCACGGTAGGAAATGACGGCGAAGCCCACCATCTGTGCGCAGCAGCCCGCCGTGGCGGCGCCGCCCGCGATGCCCGTGATGCCGATCATGGCACAAATGGCTGCGCTGGAGATCGGCAGCGTCAGGATAATGCCCACCACCACTGCGATGATGATACCCATCAGGATGGGCTGCATTTCGGTGGCGAAGTTGATGAACTGTCCGAGATAGTACATCCCGTAGGAAATGCCGGGGCAGAGCAGGGCGGAAATGCCGTAGCCTGCCAAAAGGGTGACGGTGGGGGTGACAAGGATATCCACTTTGGTGGATTTGCACACAAGCTTTCCCAGCTCGCACGCTACCAGCACCGCAAAGAATGCGCCTGCGGGTCCTGCGGTCAGCGATTTCAGTCCGCCGTCGACGTTGAACGTTGTGGGAAGGCTATATCCGATGCTGCCCACCACGGCACAGGCGGCAAGCACCAGCGGGGGTGCCTTCAGCGCGCCTGCCACGGCGCAGCCGATTGCCATACCCGATGCACCGCCGGCATAGCCGGCGATCGTATGTAAAAAGTCAGTCGTTTGCTCTTTACCAAATGCAAAATCGCCGATGGTGTCGAGGATCGTAGACATGAGCAGAGAGGCGAAAAGTCCCAGTGCCATGGCGCCCATTGCGTCGATAAAATAGGTTTTAAAGGAGGGATGTACTCCTTTTTTGCGGCAAAACTCTACAAATTTTCCCATAATTACCTCGTTAAAAAAATAACATTTTTGGTATTATAGCATAGAATATTGCAAATGTCAACAAGAATTTTTGCATTATTATGTACAACCCACTTGACAAAAATGCGGGAAATGTGATATGATATGCTTGTCAAGTTTGGTACAGAATAGGTATACGGATCGTTATGAGCAAGTGTAAGATCGTTATGGTCACCTCCTGTAAGGGCGGGGTGGGAAAATCCACAGTCAGCGCCAACCTTGGTCTGGCACTTGCCAAGCAGGGAAAGCGTGTGCTTCTGTGCGACTGTGATTATAATATTCATTGTCTGGATCTGATCATGGGTCTTCAGGACCATATCATCTTCCATGCAGCAGACGTGGTTGCGGGACGCACCAATCTGGGAAACGCCATTGTAAAATACCCCACCGTAGAGGGACTGTTTTTGTTGGCTGCGCCTGAGGACGGCGGCAGTGAGATCACACCGGAGGGCTTTGTGCAGATGGTGGAAACGGCAAAAGAATTGCTGGCGCCCGATTACATTATCCTGGATACGCCCGGGGATCTCGGAAAATCCTTCCGATACGCTGCGTCGGTTGCCGACAGCGCTTTGGTGATTACCACCAATCAGCCGACAGCCATCCGCGCAGCGGAAAAGACGGCATCAGAACTGTACGATCGTGGCATTGAGCCAAGGCTCATCATCAATTACTTTGATCTGTCCGATCTGCGCTCCTATTCCAAGGACGATCGAAGCAGTATTGTTGAGATCATTGACCAAACTTATACACGTCTCATTGGTGTTATTCCGTTCCAGTATCAGCTGGGAAGGGCGCAGGAAAAGGGATCACTGTATGACAGCCTGCGGGGAGACATCGTTGCTGCCTTTGAGAATATAGCCCAACGAATGATGGGCGAGGAAATTCCGCTTTTCCGGAATTTCAAAGAGAGAAAGAAAATCAAGCGTGTCATTTAAAATATATACATAAGGGGGAACTTTCATTATGGAAATTGCGATCATTGCGGATGACAAGAAGAAAGAATTGGCGGTAGAGTTCTGTATTGCCTATTGCGGCATTCTGTCCAAGCATCATATGTGTGCGACCAGCAAGACGGCGAAGTACATTTCCGAGGCAACCGGTCTTGAGGTTGAAAGTCTGTTTACCGGCAGTCTTGGCGGCACCGAGCAGATCACTTCCCGTATTTCCTATAATGAGATCGACCTGCTTCTGTTCTTTCGAAATACTGCCGAGGATTCGCTCAAGGCAAGCGACGACATCAATCTGCTGCGTGCTTGCGATATTTATAACGTGCCTGTGGCCACCAATATTGCCACTGCCGAGGTCTTGGTGCGCGCTTTGCAGCGCGGTGACCTTGACTGGCGCGAATACGTAAACCCCAAATCCAATTACCGTTAAAGCGAAGCAAACTCAGAGATGAGTTTGCTTTTTTCCTTATGTAAAAAGTATAATAAGAAGAAGGAGATGCATCGCATCTCCTTCTTTGGTTTTGATTAAATGCGGGATCTCTTCTTGAGCACCAGTGCAACAAGAGCAAGGGATGCTACACAGACAGCGATGGTTGCATATACTGCATTGTCGCCAGTCTGAGGAGGATTGTCCGCTGCGGTGACGGTGACGGTCACGGTAGCAGACAGACCAGCTGCGGTGGTGATGGTCACGGTAGCGGTGCCTGCCTTCACAGCGGTAAAGCTGCCGTCGCGACCGAGCTCGATGCAATCAGAATCGGTTGTGAAGATCAGATCGGTGCTGTCCTCGGGGAATGCAGGGATAACGGTTGCTTCGATCTTGCCGCTTTCACCCTCTTCCAGAGTGATCTTATCTTCCTTGGGAGTGATACCTGCATCGGGGTTCGCCACGGGCGCCTTTTCGGTGACGGTCACGGTCACGGTAGCAGTCAGACCTGCTGCGGTGGTGATGGTCACGGTGGCGGTGCCTGCCTTCACTGCAGTGAAGGTTCCGTCAGCACTTAGAGTGATGCAATCGGAGTTGGTTCTGAAGATCAGATCGGTGCTGTCATTGGGGAAGGTGGGGATGACGGTTGCTTCGATCTTGCCGTTTTCGCCCTCTTCCAGGGTGATCTTGTCTTCCTTGGGGGTGATACCTGCATCGGGGTTCGCCACAGGCGCCTTGGCGATGACGTTAACCGTTACGTACACTTCCAATTCACCGTAAGCCGCGCTGATTCTGTAGCTTCCGGGGGTGTTCAGATCCAAACCGTCGGTGTACCACGTAACGGCAACCTCTTCGGTTGCGCCGGTGTTCTTGTAGCCGATGAGCTTTTCGGGAAGATTCAGTGCGTCGCCTTCGGTAACGTTGATCACGGGATCGATCAGCAGCTGGCAGATCTCTTCGTCGGTGACGAAGGGAATTATCTTGCCGTTCAGGGCGAAGTTTTCATAGGTGGCTTCCATTTCGGCAACGTAGGAGCCGGAGCGTGCCACCAGACCTACTTTCAGATCTGCGCTTCCTGCCACGGTTTCATTGGTGATGGTCTGGGAGAGTTTCGTCCAGTTTTCACCGTCATAGCTGTAGTAGCCGGTGAAGACGTTGCCGCTCTTTGTCATCTTCAGGTAAGCGGGGGCTGTGCTGTTCGATTCGGGGGCGTAATGCTCCTGGTAGCCGTTACGATAGGTGGACATACAGAAAATGTTGCCGCCAAGATAGCTGTGGGAACGGCGTTCCATGGTGACCATATTGGCATTGCCTACGAATGCAATGAGACCCACCGACTGGAAGTCGCGTGTCAGATTGCCGGATACCTTGACGGTCATTTCAAAGTCGCCATTTGGAGCTTTGGTCACGAATATGTTCTGGGGGGTATTGTTGACGTCGCCCGTGAGGATGGTCATCTTCAGGGTGGTGGGAGTCTTGCCGGAAAGGACGGGGCGCTTGTCATTGTTGGGGTTGATGATAGACCAAACGCTGCTGTCCATGCCAAGATCCATGTAAACGAAAATGGTGATGACTTCGTTCTCGCCGTTTGCGTTGGTTGCGGTGAGGGTGGTAACGCCTGCTTCCTTGCCGGTAACGTTACCGCTTTCGTCAACGGTTGCAATCCATTCGTTGCCGATCTTGTAGCTAAGGTCACTGAGCGCGTCGTTTCCGATGACATTTCCTGCTACGATCTGAACGGTTTCGCCCTTCTTGATCTCATAGGAGGTGACGCCGTACTGACCGGGCTTGTCGTATACTCTCACCTCAAAGGAAGCGCTGAGGTTGGACATGGGGCTGGAGAGGGTAACGGTGGCAACGCCTGCCTTCAGAGCCTTGACTGTGCCGTCGTTTGTTACGGAAGCAACGGAAGAATCGCTGACGGTGATTACCAGGTCACAGACATCGGCAGCTGCGGGAGCAACGGTAAAGTTTACCTTAGTGGTTGTGCCGGTGGCAAGGGTTACGTTCTTTTTGTCGACTGCAATGCTTTCGGCAAGGGAAGCATCCTCTGCCTTGCGGATCATGACGGTGAAGCCGCCGTTCTGGATCATGTGCATATCGAGAACAGACTCACTTGTCACTTCCTTGCTGTATACGTTAAAGCTATCACGGGTCTTGTCCGCGTAAACGGTTGCAACGTACTTGGTGTCGGCATCCAGGAAGTCGAGCGCGAAGGATACGTTCTGCTCACCGTTGGTGACGCCTGCCACGTACCAGCTTTCACCCTTCGAACGGGCAAGCACGGTGTAGCGGGCGATCTGACCGTCGATGAATTCCATGCTGTCCCAAGACGCAGGCAGATTTTTCAGCAGAGACTTGACGGGGCTGTTGTAATATACGTTGGGAGCACTTGCCATGCAGGGCATACCCGATTCGAACATGACGTTCAGTGCCAGCTGCTGGGCAGCAGTGGTGGTGGAGCCGCCGGTGGGGTATAGGTGAGGAGTGATATCCATGGGGCCGCTGACCGCTCTGGTGTAGGGCCAGATGGTGGTGTCGGTACACCACACGCCGCCGTATTCCTGACCCTTCAGGGATTCACGGTTGATGACGTTGGGCCATGTTGCGCGTTCACCGGTTGCCTTATTGGCACCGTGGATATTCACGATCAGGTGCTCTTCGGCACACTTTTCATAGATGGCTTCCAGACCGTCGATGCGTTCCACCGATTCGGATTCGAAGAAGTCTGCCTTGATGCCGCGGATACCGATATCGGCCCATTCGGTGAGGATCTCACGCTCTTCGGGGGTATCCAGATCGCGGAACTTGACCCATGCGATGAAGTACACGCCCTTGTCGGCAGCGTAGTCCACCAGGTCTTCAAAGTAGTCGAAGTATCCGTCGTAGTACTTACCGGTTACCGAGAAATTGGAGCTGGGCTGCCAGCCTTCGTCGAGAATGAGGTATTTCCAGCCCATGTCGGCTGCCAGATCCACGTAACGCTTGATGGTGGATTCGGTGCGCTGACCCTGGAAGCCCTCGGACAGCCACATCCATGCGGTAACACCGGGCTCAACCCAAGAGAAGTCGCCTTCTGCACGGGGATTGAGGTTTTCGGTCAGGTCACTTGTGGTGATGGTTTCCAAATCTCCGACGATACCGAATCTCCAGGGAGAAACAAAGGTAGGATCCAGAGAGATGGTAACGCTGTCGGATTTCTGAGGAGCGGAGGTCAGACCCAGCGCGTTTCCGCCTTCTCCGTCGATGGAGGAGCCGTAGAAGCTGTCGCCGTAAAGATCCGCTTCATTGATGAGGGTGTAGATGCCGTTGTAGCGGCAGAGTGCGGCAAACATCAGATGCTTGCCGGTGGCATTTTCGATCTGAATGGAGGGGAAGCCCGACTCATAGGAGTAGGTCTGATTCATATCGGAAACCTCGGATGCCCAAACGGTGGTGCCGGAGGGGAATACGAAGTTGGTTACCTCGTCGGTGACGGTGAGGGTACCGTTTGTGCCGTCCTTTTTGCCGATGACGCTTCTGTAAGCAAAGCCGTCGTCATAGGCGCGCAGGATGACGGTGTAGGTATAATTTCCGTTTTCAAAGGTGACCGACTGCTCGTTGCAGTGATCGTGACCCTGTGCAAAGCTACCGGAGTAGTTCTGATAGGTTTCGTTGATCTGCTTGACATCGGTCTTGGATGCGTAAGTAAATCCGTTTATCAGCGAGAAATCGCTGCCCTTAAAGCCGATTTTGGAGGGCTCCACGATGGTGACGCCGTTGGAGACAACCTGATAACGCAGTCCCTCTGCGGTGTTGGAAAGCAGCAGCTGAATGTTGCCGGAGGGAGAGCTCAGCAGGAAATCAGAGGTGCTGTCCTTCGCGATGCAGTTGACGGTGATGGTGGCGGAGGCGCTCATGCCGCCCTTGCTTGCCTCACAGGTAATGGTGGCACGGCCCTCGCCCCTAGCGGTGATGGTGCCGTCTGCCGATACAGTTGCGATGGCATCGGAGGAGGTGGTGAATTTGAGTGTCAGCTTATCGTTTGCAATGGTCTGTCCGCCGTATGCAGTGGCGGTCAAATCGATCTTGGTGGTCTGACCCACCTGTAGGATGCCGTTTTCAACCGATGCTTCGATCTTCTGCAGAAGTCCGCCCGAGGAGGGATCCAGCATCAGCTTGGCATCGCACCATACGGTGTGGTCCGCGTAGTTGGTGTGGTCAGCCTGCGTTGTGATCAGGGAAAGGGTCTTGGCACCCTTCGGAATGGCTACGTCGACAAATACTGCCTTGGAGTCGATCTTCAGCATTTCGGATTTGTAAAGAGAAACGCCGTCAGCCTTGACTTCAAAGTCGGCAGAAGCCTGCTCCTTGTAGCCCTGACTACCGTCGTTGACACCGATATAGGCGGTGAACTTCAGTACGTCAAGACCTGAAATGTCGTACTCGATGAGCGAGTCTACGTGGGCAAACAGACCCTTATCAAAGAGCATGGGATCGCCCGCGTTGTTGAGCTTGAGGGAACCGCCGCTTAAGTCTTCATCGTAGTGAACGTCCGACCAGCCTGCCGTGGCGGTGGTGGGAGTCAGGTCACTCAGATAGACACTGGGGGATTCCGCTGAGGTGGAAAGACACAGGGTGGCAATACAGGTGATGGCCAGTGTCAATACCAGAACAAGTGAAAGTAGATGCTTTTTTTTCATGGTAATTACCTCCGGAAATATTAACTACATTATATATAAAAAAATATTCCTCGTCAATAATAACGAAGCAAATATTATTTTTTCGTAAATATTACTAAAATTCAGAGTACTTTTTCGGCAGTTTGACGAAAGAAAAAAGAAGGCAGTCGCAACTGCCTTCTTTTATGATTATTCGTTTTCTTCTTCTGCTTCTTCCTTGGGAATGACCGAGATCTTTGCCCATTCGATGCGGCGCTCTTCGATCTTTTCCACCTCAATGCGCAGACCGTCCACGTCCACCGCAGGGGTGCTTCCGTCGTCGGGAATGACGGTAAGAGCACTGTAAACCATGCCGCCCACCGTATCGTAGGACTTGTCCTCGGGGAAGGTGATCTCCAATTCCTTTGCCAAAACGTCGATCTCCAGCGTACCGGGCACGCGGTACAGATTTTCGTTAAGCTTTTCGATCTGCGTTTCTTCGGTGTCGGGATCGTCGGTTTCATCGTAGATGTTACCCACGATCTCCTCCAGCAGGTCCTCCATGGTGACGATACCGGCAGTGCCGCCGTATTCATCCAACACCACAGCCATATGTACCTTGTTCATTTTCAGATCCGCCAGCAGCTTGTCCGCGCGGATAAAGGAGGGAACGAAGTAGGGTGCGTAGCAGATCTCTTTCAGATCCTTTTTGTCCTCCGAACGAAGGTTCAAAAGATAGGAACGAGCACCAAGAATACCCACGATGGTATCCAGGTCCTCTTTGTAAACGGGAATACGGGAGTAACCCGATTCCTTGATAACGGCAAGGATCTCCTCCTCACTGCTGCCGACCTCAATGGCGGTGATGTCGGTGCGGTTGGTCATCAGCTCTGCGGCGGTGGCGGTGGAGAAATCGAAAATGTTTTCGATCATTTCCTTTTGTTCACTTTCGATATTGCCGCTTTCCTCACCCGACTCCACCATGGAAAGGATCTCGTCCTCGGTCACGTCCTCGTCCAGTACCTCAGCTTCAATGCGGAAGAGCTTGAAAAGTCCGGTGGTGAGAGCGCGCACGATGGCAGCCATGGGAACCGAGATACGGTAGAAGAGAGTGGTCAAGGCAACGGCACCGTACTCACCCTTGCGGGCGCTGCGGGTTCCGATGCCCGCAAACACACGGCGAACGATCACGAGATATATGCAGGTGTAGCAAAGCACCGCGATCACGGCAGCGATCAGGGTGCAGGGCAGGACAGACCATCCTGTCAGACGCACGAATGCATTGGCGATGAGAGACGTAAACCCGAAGCCGACAATGCCCGCTTCGATGATCAGCAGCATCATTTGGGTCACCCAAAGAGCATCTGCTACCTTTTGACGGTCCTCACCGATGAGTTTTTTTAGCTTTTTAGCTTTTTTGTTGCCCTCGTCCGCATCACGCTCGATCTTTTTATCGTTTTGCGCTTCCAGATAACCGCGGACGTAGGATACAAGTGCGGATATAAAAATGAAAATTACCAAAAAAACAAGTTGCCACCAACTTCGGCCTGACAAGAAGGATTCCCCCTTTGATTTTAACAAATATTTTTATCAGTATATCATACCCCAAGTGAAATGTCAATAGAAAGGACAATCTTTGCAAAAACAAAAGCAGAAGAGATCCTTCTGCTTCGTTTTATTTCAGTATGGGAAATCTTTCTTTGATCGCAAGGATCTCCTCGGCCCTTGGCTCGGGGACGCTTGCCAAAGGGAAACCGATGCCCATTGCCTTGTACTTTTCAAGACACAGCTTGCGAAAGGGAAGGAGCTCGATGCGCTCCACAACAGGATGTGCTTCTTTGATTTGACATAGCACCGCAAGGGAATCGTCATTGTCGTTGAGCGTGGGAATATAGACGTGTCTTAGCCAGGTTTTCTTGTTTTGCTCCTGCAAATAGGCAAGAAAACGGTCAAATGCTTCTTTTTTCATTCCCGTGTAGGCAAGGTAGTCGGCATCGTTTGTATATTTGCAGTCAAGCAGCACGAGATCCGTATAAGACAGCAGCTCTTTCACCGAATCGTTCAAAAGGCAGCCGCTTGTATCAAGTGCTGTGTGGATGCCCTCTGCTTGTAAGCTTTTGAACAGCTCTGTGAGCGCTTTTGCCTGCAGCAGCGGCTCTCCGCCCGAAGCGGTGACCCCGCCGTGCTTGCCGAAGTAAGCCTTGCATCGGCGGATCTTGTGCATCAGCTCCGGGAGAGTGTACTCCATGCCGCCGCTTATCTCCCACGTATCGGGATTGTGGCAGCAGACGCAGCGAAGCGGGCAGCCCTGCAGAAAGAGCACCGCCCTTACCCCGGGACCGTCCACGGTCCCAAGGGATTGGAAGGAGTGTAAACGAATGCTTTGCATCAGAGACTGCCGTGGAAGGTACGGGAAATGACTTCCTTCTGCTGTTCGCGGGAGAGCTTGCAGAAATTGACCGCATAGCCCGAAACGCGAATGGTCAGATTGGGATATTCCTCGGGATGCTCGTAAGCCTTCAGAAGGGTTTCACGATTCAAAACGTTGACGTTCAGATGATGAGCGTGGTTGCCGAAATAGCCGTCAAGGATGGAGACCAGATTGTCCTCGCGCTCCTCTTCTGTTTTGCCCAGCGCATCGGGAACGATGGAGAAGGTATTGGAGATACCGTCTCTGGCATCGGCATACAGGATCTTGGAGACCGAGTTCAGAGAGGCGATGGCGCCGTTCTGCTCGCGGTTGTGCATGGGATTGGCACCGGGGGCGAAGGGCTCGCCCGCCTTTCTGCCGTCGGGTGTGGAGCCGGTCTTTTTTCCGTATACGACGTTTGAGGTGATGGTCAGAACGGAAAGGGTATGGCGTGCATCGCGGTAGGTGGGAGTCTTCTTCAGCTCCTCGTGTACCCAGTGTACCACGTTCTGCGCGATGTCATCCACGCGGTTGTCATCGTTTCCGTACTTGGGGAAATCGCCCACGGTTTCAAAATCGCAGATAATGCCCTGCTCATCCAGAATGGGATGTACCTTAGCATAGCGGATGGCGGAAAGGGAGTCGGCAATGACCGAAAGTCCGGCAATGCCGAATGCCATCAGTCGTTCTACCTCGGTATCGTGCAGAGCCATCTGGGTCTTTTCGTAGATATACTTATCGTGCATATAGTGGATGCAGTTCATGGTATTGACGTACAGCTTGCACAGCCACGTCAGATAGATCTTGAAGCGCTCCAGCACCTGATTGTAGTCAAGGATATCGTCGGTCATGGGTGCCATCTGCGGGCCGATTCGGGTGCCAAAGGTCTGATCGTAGCCGCCGTTGAGGGCGATGAGAAGCAGCTTTGCAAGGTTGGTGCGGGCACCGAAGAACTGCATCTGCTTGCCCACGCGCATGGCGGAAACACAGCAGGCGATGGCGTAGTCGTCGCCGTAGACGGGACGCATCAGGTCGTCGTTTTCATACTGGATGGCATCGGTCTCGATGGAGATCTTGGCACAGTATTTCTTGAATGCCTCAGGCAGGTGATCGCTCCAAAGAACGGTCAGATTGGGCTCGGGCGCGGGGCCGAGATTCTGCAGAGTGTGCAGCATACGGAAGGAGGACTTGGTCACCAGCGTGTTGTGGTTTTCTGCCATGCCGCCCACCGCTTCGGTGATCCACATGGGGTCTCCGCCGAAGAGCTCGTTGTATTCGGGGGTGCGCAGGTGGCGCACCATGCGCAGCTTGATCACCAGTGCGTCAAAGAGCTCCTGAGCGCCCTCTTCGGTCAGAGTACCGTTCTTCAGGTCGCGTTCCACGTAAATATCAAAGAAGGTGCTGGTGCGTCCGAAGGACATGGCGGCACCGTTCTGCTCCTTGTTGGCTGCCAGATACGCAAAGTAGGTCCACTGGATTGCCTCGT
>SVRH01000063.1 GCA_015064925.1 Oscillospiraceae bacterium
GCTTCCTTTTCATACTGAGTGACACGGAAAACGTTGTTCAGAACAATATCTCCGGAATTCCACTGAGTATTGATGTCCTTTTGAGTAGAAGTGATCTTACCAAAGGGAGCATAGTCAGTCTTTACAGCACCGCCCGCAATGGAGTAGCTCCACTGAGAGGAGAACGGGATCTTATACGCAGCAGCTTCCACGTAATCGTCGCAGTTCGCAGATACAACCTTGATCTTATTATAGGATTCGGTTGTGTTGCTATGACATTCTACGCAGCTCTTATCGAAAATGGGCTGTACAACGTCCATAAAGGAGAAGCCGATGGAGTCATCCTTATAAGGATCAAAGCCCTCGTAGCTCTCAACGTCAGCCATCCACAGATCGGGCTGCAGTTTCTGAACGCCCTTCTTCATGGCATCGGTGATACCGTTACTGTTATTAGGCGCAGTGTTCTTATCCTCATGACAACCAACGCAGGAGTAGGTCTCTCCGGGCATCAGAGTCGACCAGCTACGCATGGTCTGAATGACCTGACCGTCCTTATCCAGCAGCTGGAAGTAAAGGGGTGTATCGGAAGGAACGGAGAACATCACCGAACCGTCCTTTTCTACAGGTACAATACCGAGAACCGACTTAACGTCCCAAGAACCTGTACCGGTCGCAATGGGAGAGAAGGGGTCACCGGAACCGGAGCCGGACTGGAAGGTGGCACCGATGGCGCTGGCACGGTAAACGATCTCAACAACACGCAGATAAGCAGCGCTTCCCTGCTTTACACCTTCCATAGCGGGACCTTCATATACGTTTGCCACATAGTAGGTGCCGCTGTTTACCTTGTAATTTACAAGAGTGGGTCTGTTGTGATTAGAGGTGATCTTTACGGGAACGATCTGGCTTGCAGGCAACTCAGAGGTACCCTCAACCAGCGTAACCGACTTTCCTCTGGCGTTCATCAGTACAATATCGAACGCAGAGCTGCTGTTCGAATAGCCGTCAATGGTGGAAACAAGGAAGAGATCCTTGGAAATCGCATACGGATATTTGTAAACCTTACCGTTCTGTCCGTAGCCGTCAACATAGCCGTTGGTGCTGGGAGTTTCACCGGGGGTGACAAATATAACAGCATCCTTATCGTTTCTACCCTTATTGGTATCCACAAGGCAAAGCTTACCGATCTGCTGCACGTGGTGACCGGATACAACGGAAACGTACACGCCGGGCTCGCCCTCTACTTCTCTTGTATGGAGCAAAGTGGTCGGGAAGTTACTTCCGTTACCGAACACTTCGGTTTGGTTGGTTCCGTCCTGATTCATCTGGAAGAAGCCCTGCACCCACATCTGTGTACGGTCGTTATAGTCCCAACGGGTGTAGATTACGCGTCCGTCGGAACAAACGGTGGGATACGTGGTATGAACCTGGTCATAACCGACACGCAGAATGTTGGTGCCGTCACCGTTCATAATGTAGTTATTACATACGGTGGTGTGCCAGCAGTCAACCGTTTGAACATCACGGTTGGAGCTGAACACGATCCCGCCATTGGGCAGATACTTGGGCTCAATATCGGAATGACCGGAGCCGAAGGTCAGCTGCTTATAAGGATAGCCGCTTTCGGTCATATCAAGCTCATAGATATGGAAATCATCAGTATTAGAGGTCTTCATGGAGAAGAGCGCCTTGGTACCGTCTGCAGAAACGTCGGGATCACGGATCACACCCATCTTACTTTCGAGCATGACCGTTTCAAATACGTCAACCTTGCCGTTGCCGCGATCGATCAGAGACAGAAGCACCAGCTGAGAGCCTTTGTTGAAGGTGGTCTCCCGATACAGGTCATCACCGTTCATCATTTCAGCAAGTGCATCGGTATACGCATAGTGCGAACCACCGAACTGCTTTGCCTTTGCGACAACGAAATAATTGGATACCTCAAGAAGCTGCTCAACCTCAGCATTGAGGTCAAGCGTCTGAGTTTTGGTAGTTGCACCGGAAATTACGATCTTACTACCTGCGCTGGCATCAAAGGACACGGTGAAGATGCAAGCAGCAACGCTGAGTACCAGTACGACCAGTACAGCAATAATTCTTTTCAAACTGTATCCTTTCATATTACTTTACCTCGCAATTCAAACGATATGCAGTGGCAATGTCCTTGCCGCCTGCAGTGATGGTGATCTCAAGGTAGCTTCCCTTCTTGATTGTTTCGGGAACCTTAAAATCAGCAAGCGTAATCTTATTCAGCTGACGGTAAGCAAGCGCACCGGTCTCGGCGGTTTGCGTCTTGATAGCCTTCTTGTCAGCATCATAGAGAGTAATCGTAACGGTTGCATTGACACCCTTTTCGGTCTTTGTCTGACAACGAACGGTTACGGTATTCAAGGTAGCACCGGGCGTCACCTTGCAGGTGAGCGAGTTGCCCTCCTTGTCGGTGCCAAACACCTGTTCAACACCAAGGTCTTCTCCAACAATACCGATGGAGAGAACAAATTCTGCCAGATCTGCGATCTCATTATCCTTCAGAGAAGGAGCAAACTTACGGATAATATCCTCCATTTTCACAACGCTTCCGTTATACACCCAAGGATAAGAACGCCAAATCTCTACAAGTGTGGGAGTTACAAAGTCGCGGTTTTCCCAAGTTCCGTCAACTCCAAGGTAAGGAGAGGTGTGGAACGCAAGATCGGAATACAGAGGTGCGGGATGGCACTTAGCACAACCGGCAGTTTCAAACAGCGCCTTACCACGCAGTGCTGCTTCGGTCAGAGATCCGTCTCTGTTAAGATAGGGGCTTTCTACGGGCAGTAAAGAACGCAGATAATCATCAATTGCAACCATCAGTTCTTCCTCCAGTACGTTAAACTGGATGAAGAGCATACCCTTACGAACTGCGGTTTCAGCATCGGCACGGGCACCGGTGATCATCACGGGAGGCGTGCGGTGCGAGAAGATCATGCTCTTGGTCTGCTTAGGATTGCCCAAGCCATCATTGATGTTATCCCAGTTCAGCGCATCGGTACGGGCATCGGGATGGCAGGAGGCACAGCTTTCCCACTTCTGATAGCAGAAGCGTGCATCGTACCAGACCATTTCACCGGTACGCTCACTTGTATTTTCGGGGTGAGTACCGATCGTTACGGTCTGGGTCTTGATGTCGCTCTCTGAAAAATCAAGAACGTCCACAGTTCCCGTAAAATACTGAGCAACGTACAGCTTGTTGCCAATAAGCTCAATATCGCGAGCGCCGTTACCTGAGAGCGAATAACGATCCTGACGGTTTTCAATACCGGAAAGAGCAGAAAGGAACTCAATATGATTTACAATATCAAATTTATCCTTTACAATGGTCTTTCCGCCCTGCACCTCAGAATCAACATATTCAAGCAGCTTGTTCATGTTGACCGTCATGATCTCATGGGTACCGGAAAGCGATACGTACAGGGTCTTGCCGTCTTCGCTGATGGCGATATCCCAGGGATTGGCAGCACCCACCTCAAGCTCATCCAGAAGGATCGCATAATTCTCATAATTCTGAGTATTGATCACAGAGAATGCGTTAGAATTGATCCAGCTACGGTCAAGCTGAGTGGTAGGATATGTATAGCGAGCAACCAAATGGGTTGCAAATACATACTTGCCGTCAGCAGTTGCAGTGATACCACGCACACCGGTGGTACCGTCAGCCAAAGTGATGGTCTTCTTCACCTTGTTGTTGGAGGTATCCAGTACGGTAACAGTGGAAGCGACCACATCTTCACTTGCAGCGGATGATGTCAAATGATTGGCAATGTAAATTTCCTTACCAACAAGCGTCATAGCAACGGGTTCTCTGCCCACGTCAACGCTCGAGGTCACCTTACCTGCGGAAAGGTCCACAACAGAAACATTGTTATCAAAGCGGTTCGCAATGTATGCAGTGTTACCGTTTACAACAATATCGCTGGGAGTGTGACCGACCTCGATCACCTTCTGCACGTTCAGGTTAGCATCGAGAATGACAAGCTCACCTGCCAACTCACCTGCCAGTGCGTACACACGGCTGTCCTTTACAAGCACACGCTGAACAGAGCCGCTAAGTTTACGGGAAGCCAGCTCCTTTCCCTGTGCAGACAGCTTAACAACCGCCTCAGCAGTCGCATCCGCCACAAACATATTGCCGGAAGCATCCACCGAAATAGACGAAGGAGAACGGTATACGTTACCGATCTTGTCATTTCCGCCGGGACCGGGGATCACCTCAGAGCCGCCTGCTCCTTCGCTACCGGAGCCGCCGGGCACATCGGGATTATCCGTTCCGCCGGGGGTGTCGGAATCGTCAGTGGGCTTGTTGTTCTTCTTGTTGCTTCCACACGCAACCGTGATCGCAACGATCAGCAGCAGCGCAGTTAAAACAGTCAAGATCCGAATCAAGCTCTGACGATTGATGGAATTCTTTTCTTTCATGGCAATTTGATCTTCCTATGGAAGACTTCTCCCTTCTTTTGAATTTTGCCTTGAGTTAACTGTATACATGAACGGACGAGGTATTGTTCATCACGTTGACAAAGAAAAACGTAATGATAATACCCACAAATCCAAGTATAGCCAAAATGCGGGTGTATTTTTTCAGCAGCTTTCTTCGGTAGCAGTGTAAATACAGCATGAAGAGAAGCCATGTGACCAGCGACCAGTTTTCCTTGATATCCCAGCTCCAGAAGTCACCCCAGACCTGATCTGCCCATATAGCACCGAAAAACATGCCGCAGGTCATAAACGGAAACAAGGCCCTGATACAGCAGTACGCCGCACGCTCCAGATCCTTTTGCTTCTGTTTACGGAAGAATGAAAGAACGACCAGTGCAAACGCCACCGCTCCCAAACAGTACGCGATCATATATACAAGCACGTGCGGAATGAAAAACGGAGATTGCAGTGCCGGCGGATAGTAGGATTCCGGATTCGTTTCCATAAATGCGGTTCCCGTCAGCACGATGGCAGACGCAAAGGAAAATACAGGAAAGTATCCGCGGCATTTGCACACATAGGTCAAGTAGAGATAGAACGGAACAAAACACAGCCCCAAAACGATCAACACCTGGAAAATGGATATAAAGGGAACGTGACCGTTATGGAAATAGTTATTCACTATAGCAACCGCATTGGCAGCAGCACCCGCTACCCAAAATCCGTACTTCAAGGACGTCGGCAGCTTTGCCTTCTTCTCGAACAGCGAACAGGCAAATGCCGCGTAATACAGCACAGCGGTGATTGCCAGCAGAATGCGAAGCATCGAATTACTCATCATTGTCGCCACCGTCCTTTCTGAACAAACACATGATCACGGTGCCGGCAAGCGTCGCCACGATTCCAAACAGAATCGTATATTCCATCGGATTGTGCTTAGCCATTAAAACCACTGCATCGGTGGGATATCCCGCCGCAGGGTTCGCCTCCACATGGCTCATCAGATAGACCTTATTGCCATTGATGCGGATAGGGTGATTGATGCGAAGCGTACGTTCAACAGCTCTGTTGTCGTCTATTCCCTTTCTGGTTTCAAGCGTCAGCACGTATTCCTTGACCATTCCGTTATCATAGGTGGAAACCTGCATTTCTGTGGCACTGAGCTCCACACCTAGATCCAGCCGCTTAGTCGCATCACGATAATCGGTATACACGGTGCTCTCCTGTCCCGAGGGATAGCTTCCGTTCACGTTCAGTATGAAGGAAACGCTTTGGCTGAAGGCGCTTTGGAAAATGAATCCCAAAAGCAGTACAGCAAGCCCACCGTGCAAAACAAAGAATCCGATCCGATAGGTCTTGGTGCCGTAAATGCGGGATACACAAACACAGATCACAAGCAAAACTGCAACTACGCCAAGCAGCATATACAGAATGGGACCATCAAACAGAAGATAGGTCTCATAAAATGGACCCATCCGGGTATAATCCTTTTCAATCGCATTGTATTCAACCGGATTGATGGATTGGATCGCTGGCAAATAGTCAGACACAGGTACATATCCTCCCCGCATCACAACCTTTCCGTCAGATCCCCGCACTTCTTCGGTCTCAACGTAATAATAGATGCAATTCTCTCTGGTTACCGATTCGGGGGATGCCTCTCGGTAGTGCGTTTGGTTGGACAGAAGTGTCAGAATCAACACAACCACAAATACGCCCGCCAAGATCCAACATGAAATTTTGTAAAATTTCAATATATTCTCCTCCGTAATTCAGATTTGGAAATCTGAGCACCGATGCTCCAAAGCAGAAAATTTAAGTAATATATCAGTGTAGACCATTCCATATACATTATATCACACAGCCCTTATTTTTTAAATACATTTTTCTGCAATATGATTGACATATTCTACTTTCTTTGTTATAATCGTTCTGAAGAAAATATTCGTCATAACACTCACTTCAAAACGGTAATTTCGAGGGAATATATGGATTTTAACAAAATTATGACAATGTGTCAGGAGCATCACGGGTTTCATCTATGCCGAGACACCACGGGAGAAGACTATATTTTTATACATTTTCTATCGCCCGCCGAAGCATTCCTTGGCGGACAGTGGCAGAAGATCAAAAAGGGCGGGTGTGTATTCTGGCGAGCGGGCAGCTATCAAGAATATAGATCTCCCGACAATCCGCTTCTTCACAATTATTTTCACATCCGAAAAGCAAGTGCCCCTCATCTGGAATCTGTTCTCTCTCAGTACGGTATCAACTTTGAGATAGTCTATTATCCCACCGAACACACCGAGATCACCGATCTTATCCAACAGATTGAGATCGAAGGGCTAAAAAAACATCAATTTCACCACGACATGTCCGGTTTAAAATTGCAAGAGATTCTGATTCTTCTTGCGCGCAGCCAAAGCGATAGTGATCGGGCTCCGGTCGACAATGAAACCTACAAGCGTTTCACTGCCCTGCGACAAATGTTTCATACTGAATTCAACAAAAACTGGGCTGTATCCGACATGGCAGCGGTTGTCAATCTAAGCCCCTCGCGGTTTTACAGTTTATATAAGGAGATCTTTGGAATTTCCCCCAAAAAGGATTTTCTGCAGATACGCATTGAGCACGCCAAAAAGCTGATGCAGCAGGATTCTTATTCGATCCGCGAGATCGCAGAGCTGGCAGGATATAATAACCAGTATCACTTTATTCGCCAATTCAGGGAGGTAACGGGAACCACCCCAGGAAAATTTATCAAAAGCAAAAATCGTTATTGATTTTTATTTTTTTTGCAAAAAGGTATTGCATTTTTCCAAATAATGTGATATAGTCATAGCATAGTATGTTACTGAAGAGCGGTTTGCAAGAACCGCTCTTCGCTTTACGTATGGAGGATTTATGGCAAAGGGTCAAAAAAACATCGCGCAAACGGTCACCGAGCTGATCTTACCCTGTGTAAACGATCTTGGTTACAGCTTGTGGGACGTTGAATACGTTAAGGAAGGCGCATCCTACTATCTGCGTATTACCGTCGACTGCGAAAACGGAGTTTCCATCGATGACTGTGAAAAGGTACACCGCGCCATTGAGCCGCTGCTGGATAGTGCCGATCCCATTGAGGGATCCTACTATTTAGAGGTTTCCTCTCCCGGCATTGAGCGTGTGCTTCGCACCGAGGAGCATTTTATTGCCATGTCGGGCGAAACGGTAGTTTTGCATCTGTTTACGGCGGTAAACGGGAAGAAAATCTACAAGGGCACACTACTTGGTGTAGAGGAAGAAAGCGGAAATATCGTCCTTGAGGAAAACGGCACCGAAATTGCCTTTGCCCTGCGCAGCATTTCCAAAGCCCATCTGTACTATGATTTCGATCAAGCCATTAAAAACATGAAACACGATAAAACGGAGGAAGATGAAGAATGAACACCGATTTTTTTGCTGCTCTTGACGCCCTTGAAAAAGAAAAAGGCATTCCCAAGGAATACCTGATGGAGCGCGTGGAAGCAGCGCTTGTCAGCGCATTTAAAAAGGAAGTTGGCGGAAGCAACGTACGCGTTGTAATCGATCCTGTCAAGGCTGACGTGAAGGTATTCAAGCAAATGGAGATCGTGGAAGAGGTCACCGATCCCATCACACAGATCTGCATTACCGATATTCATAAGAAGAGCCGTCGCTACAAGGTAGGCGATATCTTTGAAGAAGAAATGAAGACCAAGAATTTCGGACGCATCAGCGCGCAGACCGCAAAGCAGGTCATCATTCAGGGTATTCGTGAAGCCGAACGCGGCATTATGATCAAAGAATACGAGGACAAGAAGGAAGATATCATCACCGCCGTCGTACAGAAGATCGATCCCAACACCGGCAACGTGGTCGTTGATACCGGCACAAGCTATGCCACCCTTCTAAAGACCGAAATGCTTCCCGGCGACCGCTTTAACGTGGGTGAACACATCAAGGTATTTATCACCGAGGTGCGCAAGGAAAGCAAGGGACCTCTTGTTACGCTGTCCCGTACCCATTCTCATTTTGTAAAGCGACTGTTTGAGCTGGAGGTACCCGAGATCGCGGAAGGCGTTGTTGTGATTAAGGGCATCACCCGTGAAGCCGGTTATCGCACAAAGATCGCAGTCATGAGCCGCGAAGAGGGTGTGGATCCCATCGGTTCTTGCATCGGTGCTCGCGGCATCCGTATCAACGGCATCATGAAGGAGCTGGGTGGTGAAAAGATCGACGTGATCAAGTACAGCGAGGACATTGCAGAATACGTAAAAGCAGCTCTATCCCCTGCTACCGTCAATGAGGTGATCTTCGACGGTGAGCGTAGCTGCCGTGTTGTTGTAGATGCAGATCAACTGTCCCTTGCCATCGGTAAGGAAGGTCAGAATGCAAGACTGGCTGCCAGACTGACCGGCTGCAAGATCGACATCAAGACCGATCGCTACTGATCTGCCAATATTTCATTCAAAGGAGGCGAATTCGGTTGCAAAACGGAAAGACCCGAAAAATCCCGGAAAGACGCTGTCTTGGCTGCGGCGAAAGCTTTCCCAAAAAGGAGCTTCTGCGCGTTGTTCGCACCGCAGACGGAGCAGTCGAGCTTGACTTCACCGGCAAGAAATCCGGCAGAGGCGCTTATACCTGCAAAAAGCTTTCCTGCTTCAAGAAAGCAAGAAAAGCAAAGCGATTTGAAAACAATCTGGAAACTACCATTCCGGAGCAGGTGTATAATGCGCTGGAAACCGAATTGACTGAATATGAACAAGATAAAGTTTGAAAGACTGCTCGGTATGGCAAGAAAAGCCGGACGTCTTGTCATGGGAACCGATCTTGTCATGAAAGCGTTGGCAGGTACAAAGCCCACCGTTTTCATGGTTCTGGCATCGGATGGTGCCTCCGAAAACACCAAGAAGCGCATCAGCGACCGCTGTTTATACTATAATGTTGTACGGTATACCGTACCGCAAACGCCAGAGGAGCTTTCCCATCTTTTGGGAAAAACCGGTTCGGTGTGCTGTATTGGCGTAACCGACGAAGCGTTTGCAAAAGGACTAACGCGATATCTGACAAATGACGATCTCGAGGAGGGTAACGAATGATAAACACAAAATATAAAATCAATCTTCTTGCAAAAGACTTAGAGCTTAAGTCCAAGGAAATGGCACAGTATCTTGCCGATAGCGGCATTGTTGGCAAGGCAAGTCAGGCGACCCTTGAGCCGGACGAGTTTTCTGCACTGATGAATACTATTACGCAAGCAAATCAGATCACAGACATGGGTGCTTACCTGAACGGAACCACAAAAATCCGTGTAAAGAAGGCTCAGCCCGAGCAAAAATCTGCGCCCACTGCCAAAAATACTCCTGCACAAGCCACAGCACCTGCCAAAAAGGAAGTTGTCGCTCCTGCCAAGCCCACTGCAGCTCCCGTTGCTGCTGAGCCCGAGAAAAAGAAGGCAACTCCCCCTCCTCCTCCCCCTCAGAAAACCAAGCAAGAGCTGCAGGAAGAAAAGCAGAACCGATTCAAAACTGCTGCGCAGAATCAGCAAAACCAGCAGAATCAAAAGCAAAAGAACAACAAGCCTGCTGCTCCTGTCAAGGAACGTCCCGTCAACACGCTGTTCAGTCAGAATCCTCGCCCTGCCGATACAAAGATCGCAGAGCGCACCTCCGGCGAGCACGTGACCAAGACCCGTGTAGTCGACACCCGCTCCGCAGGTGCCAACGTTGACCTTTCCCGCTACGATGAGCGTCTGGAGACCTTCGTGGATACCGATCGCAAGAAATTCCAGGGAAATGACAACAACAAGCAGAAGCTGAACAAGAAGAACAACGGCAAGGGCGGCAAGGCAAGCGTTTCCGAAAAGGAACGTCAGGCAATGGAGCGTCTGCGCAAGCAGGAAATGGAAAAGAAAAAGAAGCCTCTCGAGATCACCGTTCCCGACGAGATCTCCGTGGGCGAATTCGCTTCCCGTCTGAAGGTCACCGCAGCCGAGGTCATCAAGAGACTGATGATGATGGGCGTGATGGCTACTGTGAACCAGACCATCGATTACGATACCGCTTACCTCGTTGCCGACGAGCTGGGCGCAAAGGTAACGAAGGAAGTTGTCGTTACCATCGAGGATAAGCTCTTTGATGCCACCGAGGACAGCGAGGATAAGCTCATTCCCCGTGCTCCCGTTGTGTGCGTCATGGGTCACGTTGACCACGGTAAGACCTCCCTGCTGGACCGTATCCGTCATGCAAACGTAACCGCAGGAGAAGCAGGCGGTATTACCCAGCACATCGGTGCGTACCGCGTAAACGTTCAGGGCAAGGATATCACCTTCCTTGACACCCCCGGTCACGAAGCCTTCACCGCCATGCGTGCAAGAGGTGCCAAGAGTACCGATATCGCCATTCTGGTGGTGGCAGGTGATGACGGTATCATGCCTCAGACCGTGGAAGCCATCAACCATGCCAAAGCCGCAGGCATTGAGATCGTGGTTGCCATCAACAAGATGGATAAACCCACCGCCAATGCCGAAACCGTTAAGCAGAATCTGACCCAGTACAATCTCGTTCCCGAAGAATGGGGCGGCGACACCATCTGTGTTCCCGTTTCCGCCATGACCGGTATGGGTATCGACGAGCTGCTGGAAAACGTGCTGCTGGTGGCTGAAATGAAGCAGCTCACCGCCAACCCCGACCGTCAGGCAAAGGGTCTGGTCATCGAAGCACGCCTTGATAAGGGCCGCGGTCCCGTTGCCACCGTCCTTGTACAGAACGGTACCCTGCACAGCGGTGACATTGTCATCGCCGGCACGTCTGTAGGACGTGTGCGTGCCATGACCAACGAACGCGGTCAGGCACTGAAGGTCGCCGGTCCTTCCGTTCCCGTGGAGATCATCGGTCTTGCCGAGGTTCCCTCTGCCGGTGACGAATTCAACGCCGTCAGCGACGAGCGCAT
>SVRH01000064.1 GCA_015064925.1 Oscillospiraceae bacterium
GCCCTTCCCATTATCGAGACGCAGGCGGGTGACGTTTCGGCGTACATCCCCACCAACGTGATCTCCATCACCGATGGACAGATATTCCTTGAAACCGAGCTGTTCCACTCGGGTGTTCGTCCCGCGGTCAACCCCGGTATCTCCGTATCCCGTGTAGGCGGTAACGCTCAGATCAAGGCAATGAAGAAGGTATCCGGCGTACTGAAGCTTCTGTATTCTCAGTACCGTGAGCTGCAGGCATTCTCGCAGTTCGGCTCCGATCTGGATGCCGATACCAAGCAGCGTCTGGATCAGGGTGCACGTATCGTTGAGGTGCTCAAGCAGGACAAGAACTCCCCTGTTGACGTAGAACTGCAGGTCGCCATCATATATGCGGTAACGAACGATCTGCTATCCGACATCGCCGTGGAGGACGTAAAGAGATTTGAAGAAGAGCTCTTCGAATACCTCGTTGCCACCAAGGCAGAGCTGCTGAATACCATTCGTGAAACGGGTGTACTCAGCAAAGAATCCGAAGAAGAGCTGAAGGACGCCATCGAGCGTTGCAAAGCAAAATTCAAGAACCAAGCATAAGTTTTAAGGAGGTAGACTATGGCCGGAGCATCCATAAATGCCATCAAAAGCCGGATCAAAAGTGTGGAAAGCACACGTCAGATCACCAAGGCGATGGAACTGGTCGCAACCTCCAAGCTTAGACGTGCCAAGGAACGGGCAGAGGGTTCCCGTCCATACCACAAGCTCTTGTGGCAAACTGCATTTGGCGTCATGAAAAATGCAGCGGAAGGCAATCCCTTTACCGAAGAAAGGCAGGTTAAGAAAACCTGCTACATCGTTATCGCAGGTGACAGAGGGCTTGCGGGCGGATATAACTCAAATATATTCCGTCTGACCCGCACTCTTTGGGAAAACGAGAAGCACTGCGTGCTTCCCATCGGCAAAAAGGCGCTGGACTATTATGCGCGCAAGGGCGAGGAGATCGTTTCGAGTGCGTTTTCCTCAGTGGCAGACATTACCCCCGACGATTGTATTGCCATTACCTCTTTGGTATCCGACCTCTACGTGAAGGGCGAATTTGACCGACTTGTTTTGGTTTACACCTCCTTCAAGTCGATGTTGCAGCAGCAGACCGCAAGCGAGCAGCTTCTTCCCTTCCATGCGGAAAACAATGAGGATGATGCATCGGTCGGCGGATTTGAACCCCTGACGGATGAAAGCAGAGAGACGCTGATCTCGTATCTCGTTCCCCTCTATCTGTCGGGCGTTGTTTCCTCTGCCGTGGATGAATCGTTGGCTTCCGAATGTGCAAGCCGTCGAAACGCGATGAATTCCGCAAACAAGAACGCTGACGAGATCATCGGTACTCTCCAACTGCACTATAACCGTGCACGTCAAGCGGCAATCACGCAGGAGATCACCGAGATCGTCTCGGGCGCTGAAGCACTCTAAGATTACTACATTGGAGATAGCGTGAGTACTCACGCAAAGCACCATTTAATTCGGCGTAATGCGCCAAAATGGAGAATAACATGAATAACAAAAACATCGGAAAGGTTGTTCAGATCATCGGCCCTGTTCTGGACATCCGATTTGAAAACGGTCATCTGCCGAATTTGCTCAATGCCATTGAGGTCAAGAACGGCGATGATACCGTCATATGCGAGGTCGCGCAGCAATTAGGTGATGACACGGTGCGTTGTATCGCCATGTCCTCTACCGACGGTATGGTGCGCGGCACCGAAGCAATTGACACGGGAAGCGGCATCACCGTTCCCGTCGGTCATGAAACGCTGGGCAGAATCTTCAATCTGCTCGGTGAGCCGGTTGATGAAAAACCAGCCCCCGAAACCGACGAAAGATGGTGTATCCACCGTGATCCTCCCGGCTATAAGGACCAGAGAGGCACTACCGAGATTCTGGAAACAGGTATCAAGGTCGTTGACTTGATCGCGCCCTACGCCAAGGGCGGTAAGATCGGTCTATTCGGCGGTGCAGGCGTTGGTAAGACCGTGCTGATCATGGAGTTGATCAACAACATCGCAAAAGAACACGGAGGCATTTCGGTGTTTGCCGGTGTTGGCGAGCGTACACGTGAGGGTAACGACCTATACAACGAAATGATGGAATCGGGTGTTATCAACAAGACCGCACTGGTGTACGGACAGATGAACGAGCCTCCCGGGGCAAGAATGAGAGTTGCCCTCTCCGGCCTTACCATGGCGGAATATTTCCGCGACAAGGAGGGTCAGGACGTGCTGCTGTTCATCGACAACATCTTCCGTTTCACTCAGGCAGGCTCCGAGGTTTCCGCTCTGCTTGGCAGAATGCCCTCTGCGGTTGGCTATCAGCCCACCCTTGCTACAGAAATGGGCGCCCTGCAGGAAAGAATCACCTCCACCAAGAATGGTTCCATTACTTCCGTTCAGGCAGTTTACGTCCCTGCGGACGACTTGACCGACCCTGCCCCCGCTACTACCTTTGCGCATTTGGACGCAACCACCGTTCTTTCCCGTTCCATTGCATCTCTCGGTATCTACCCTGCAGTTGACCCGCTGGAATCCACCTCCCGTATTCTTACCCCCGACGTGGTGGGTATCGAGCATTACGAGGTGGCAAGAGAGACCCAGAGAATTCTGCAGAGATATAAGGAACTGCAGGACATTATCGCCATCATGGGTATGGACGAGCTTTCCGAAGAGGACAAGCTGACCGTTTCCCGAGCAAGAAAGATCCAGCGCTTCCTTTCCCAGCCCTTCTCCGTGGCAGAACAGTTTACCGGTATGCAAGGCAAATACGTTCCCATCCGCGAAACCATCCGCGGCTTCAAGGAAATTCTGGAAGGCAAGCACGACGATCTGCCCGAATCTGCATTCCTCTTCGTTGGTACCATTGACGAAGCCATCGAGAAGGCAAAGAAAGGCGGAAAATAATGGCAAGCTTTCCTTTGCAGGTCGTGACCCCCAAGGGGATGCGCTTTGACGGACAAGCTGAGTCTATTGTGATCACCACCACCACAGGGCAAGTGGGTATCATGGCAGGCCATACAAACTATATGGCTGCTGTTGCCATCGGAAAAGTTAAGCTTGTAACGGAAGGCGAGGCGCGAATGGCTGCCTGCGGTAACGGATTCCTCTCGGTTGAAAACGGAAAATGTACTGTTCTTGCCAACAGCTTTGATTTTGCCGAGGATCTGGACACGGATAAGGTCAGAGCCGATCTTATGACCGCCAATCAGCTGCTTGCAACTGCTAAAAACGGAAGTGATAAAACCGTCGCAAAAGACAGAATTGCTCTAGCAAACGTCCGTTTGTCCATACTGGAAAATGAATAACAAAAACGCATTCATCCAAAGGATGAATGCGTTTTTTATTAGATCCATAGGTCGAATGCACCTGCGGACAAGGTGAATTTTTGTGATTTGTTATCCTTTATTTCAAATACGCTCTTACCGGCTTTGTCAAGGGTAATCTCCACCGGTTCTTTTCCGAGATTGACGGCAGCTGTCAATTCGTTACCGTCATCGTCGAAGCGTTTGTAAACAAACACGCCCTTTTCGTGTGAAACGGGCATATAATACCCATCCTTCAGAAGAGGAAGCGAAAGACGGATCTTTCCCATATCACGGTAGAATGCCAGCAATTCACTGTCCTCCTTCCCCCAGGGATAGGGGCGACGGTTGAGAGGATCCTCGTAGCCTTCCATACCAATTTCATCTCCATAATAGATGCATGGAATCCCGGGCATGGTACAGAGGAGAAAATAGGCGATCTTCAGTCGGTGCTTTGCCATTTTTCTTTCCTCAGGTGAGAGCACCGATACCGACTTTATATCCTTGCCTTCATGGCGCAACGGTGCTCCGCCAAGCTCGGTCATGATACGGGTAGTATCATGGGTGCCCAAAAGGTTCATAAGATTATCGGAGACAAATTTCGGATAATGATAGTACAATAGCCGAGTCGTCATAAAAATGGTCGCTGCGTCCCCGGTGGTCAGATAGGCAATGATGGCATTTTTCAGGGGATAGTTCATGACAGAGTCCAGTTCTCCGCCGCGGAAATAGTGTCTTCTCTTTCCATAGGAGATCTTATTGGAAGCATCCTCCCACACCTCTCCCAGTACCATTGAGTCAGGATCGGCTCTTCTGGCAGCTTTACGAAGATTTTTGATAAATATCTCTGCCAGCTCGTCTGCCACGTCAAGCCGCCAAGCATCCACACCCATACGGGTATAATGGTCAATCACGCCGTTTTCACCGTTAATAAAGCGATTAAAGGACTCGTTAGTGGTATCCACCGCAGGCAGCACCTTCACGCCCCACCAGCTGTGATAATCGTTCGGATAGTCGATAAAACGGTACCAGGGATAGTATTCGGACTGCTTGCTTTGATAAGCACCCACAGTCTTATACTTGCCGTATCGGTTAAAATAACGGCTATCGTCACCGGTGTGATTGAACACGCCGTCCAGCATCACAAGAATATCCCGCTTGTGACACTCAAGAAGCAGTTTTTCCAGCGCTTCGTCGCCGCCAAACATGGAATCCACCGACATATAATCACCGGTATCGTATTTGTGGTTGGAAAACGCAGTAAAGATGGGATTGAGATACAAAATCCCAACTCCGAGTGACTTTAAATAATCCAGCTTTTCAATAACGCCCCAAAGCGTACCGCCAAAGAAGGTGTTGTTTTGAAATTCAGTGTCTCCCGGACGGTAGTACGGGGGAATGCCTTCGTACCAGTCCTCCTCCATGACCGCATCGGAACGCAGCGGCACTTCCCTGCTTCCTTTGTGGAAACGGTCCACGAAGATCTGATACATAATGCGGCCCGAAAATCGTTTGGGCGCCAAAACACCCCGATATACCGTCAGCTGAAATTTGGCAATTCCATCAAGAGATTGACACAAAATCGGCCTGAGTACGTCGGGTCCAAACTCGTCCAGCCCCAAATAGAGGGGGCCGAGCATTGTATCTAAAGCAAAGTAATAGTAGAATAGTCCGTCCTCTTCCGTATCTGCACATAAGCTCTTGCACTCAACGGTAAAGGTCAGCGTATCTACACCGGTACCGGGTGTGAATAAACCGTTTTTGATGATGCAAACGCCATCATCATCTCGAAAAATGATCATTTTAGCACTTTGAACCAAGTACCGAGAGGAAATATCAACAGATAACGTAAGTGTATCGTGATAGTCAAAACAAGAAAACAATTCACCGTGAGGCGTGTTCCGAGAATTCACTCGGATGCACGCCCCGTCGGGAATATTTTCGATTTGGCGAATCGGAATCATTATTTCACTTTGGTCAGGTGCCAAATACGCTGAGCGTATTCTTCGATGGAACGGTCAGCCGCAAAGAAGCCTGCCTCTGCAATGTTGATCAGAGACTTCTTAGCCCACAGCTCCTTATTCTGATAATCTGCATTCAGACGGTTGTGTGCCGCGCAGTAGGAATCGAAGTCAGCCAAACACATATAGGGGTCGGCGATGCCGTGAGACAGCAGCAGATAATTCACCATATCGCGGAAGGATACGCCGTTGAAGCCGATGCCCAGACGGTTGATCACTCTCTTGAGTGCATCGCTGCGGTTGTAATAGTCATAGGAGTTATAGCCGTGACGCCATACGTCCTCTACCTCATCGTTGCGCATACCGAAGATATAGATATTGTCTTCGCCTACGCAGTGGCTGATCTCTACGTTTGCACCGTCGAAGGTACCCATGGTCAGCGCGCCGTTGATCATCTGCTTCATATTACCGGTACCGCTTGCTTCCTTACCGGCAAGGGAGATCTGCTCGCTGACTTCCGCAGCGGGGATCAGCACCTCGGCAAGGGATACGTTGTAGTCTTCCATAAAGACCACTCTGAGCTTTTCGCGGATCTTGGGATTCTTTTCGATCTCCATCTGCAGGTTCCAGATCAGCTTAATGATCTGCTTTGCCATATAGTAGCCGGGAGCTGCCTTGGCACCGAAGATAAAGGTCTGAGGCTGGATATCCAGATCGGGATTTTCCAGCAGCAGGTCGTACAGATAGATAATTCTCATGCAGTTGAGCAGCTGACGCTTATACTCGTGCATACGCTTGATCTGTACGTCAAAACGGGAGGTCGGATCCAGCTTTACGCCGGTCTTATTCTTCACGTATTCAGCAAAACGCTCCTTGTTGGCAAGCTTGATCTCGCCGAGCTTTGCAAGAACGGTCTTATCGTCCTCAAACTTGCGGAAATTCTGCAGGGTCTTGGGATCGCTGCGATAATCGGAGCCGATACACTCATCAAGCAGAGCTGCCAGCTTGGGGTTGGAATAGCACAGCCAACGGCGATGTGCGATACCGTTCGTGACGTTTGTAAACTTATCGGGAGTGTGCTTATAGAAGTCGTGGAATACGGTCTTTTTCAGAATATCACTGTGCAGCTCCGCAACACCGTTCACGGTATGAGAAGCGCACACACAGAGGTTTGCCATCTTGATGGTGCCATTACTCATAATGGACATACGAGAGATTCTGTCCCAGTCACCGGGATAAGCATTCCAAAGCTCCGCGCAGAAACGTCTGTTGATCTCGCACAGAATGGTGTGCAGTCTGGGCAGACGCAGACGGAAGAAGTCTTCGTTCCAGGTTTCCAGTGCTTCGGGCATAACGGTATGGTTGGTGTAAGTTACGGTCCTGGTAACAACGTCCCATGCCTTTTCCCAGGAATAGTTATACTCATCCAGCAGAATTCTCATCAATTCGGGAATGATGATGGCGGGGTGAGTGTCATTTACGTGCAGCGCTACCTTATCGGCAAAGTTGTTGATAGAGCCGAAGGTGCGCAGGTGCTCGGTGATGATATTCTGCAGGGAGGCAGATACCATGAAATACTGCTGAGTCAGACGCAGCAGCTTACCTTCGGTATGGTTGTCTGCGGGATACAGAACCTTGGAGATGACCTCCGCATTGGAAGCCTGCTGAATGGCCTTTACGTATTCACCCTGAGAGAACAGACCCATGTTGAAGGTGGACATATCCTTTGCCTTCCAGAGTCTGAGACGGTTGACCGCTTCGCTGCCGGCACCGCCGGATACCATCAGGTCGTAAGGAATGGCCTGTACCTCTTCATAATCGGTATAAATGATCTCGTGCTGACCGTTCTTCCAAGTCTCGCTGACCTTACCGCCAAGACGTACGGTAACGGCTCTGTCGTTTCTGGGCTGCAGCCATGCACTGCCGTCGGGCAGCCACACGTCGGGCAGTTCGATCTGATCACCTTCGATAATTCTCTGCTTGAACAGACCATATTCATACAGAATGGAATAACCGGTTGCAGGATAGCTAAGAGTGGTCAGACCATCCATATAGCAAGCTGCCAGTCTTCCAAGACCGCCGTTGCCAAGGCCGGGGTCGGTTTCGCACTCGTAGATCTTGTCGAGATCATGTCCGCTTTCGGCAAGCAGAGCACGTACCTCTTCGCCGAGGCCGAGATTCATAATGTTGTTGCGCATTTGTCTGCCGACGAGGAATTCTATGCTCAAATAATAAATGCGCTTTGCTCCGCATTCCTTCACCTTCGTGGAGAAGTTTGCCCGTTTTTGGGAGAGGATCTCGCGAAGAGTGAGCTGCAGAGCGTGATACATCTGCTCGTTTGTTGCCTCGTCTGCGGTGATGCCGTAATATCTGGTGAGCTTGCTTTGAAGTATTTCTTTTACGGACTCACCTTTGGTAATGCTTTGATTGTCCATTGCGATTGTGTTTCCTTTCTAACTTAAAAATGATCTGCTTCTATCTCCGATTCTATCGGAGATAGAAGCAAGATCGGGATATCTTTATCTTCAGAACAGTCCCCTATACATTTCAAGGTATAGTTTAGCGGATTTGCTCCAAGAGAAATCATAAGTCATTGCGTTATAACGCAGTTTTGCCCAATGTTCGGGCCGGTTGTATAGCTCCAGCGCACGACGCAGTGCATCCAGCATGTGATGCGCGTTGTAGCTTACAAAGTTGATGCCGTTTCCTTCTCCCGTTGTGGGGTTGTAGGGATGAATGGTATCGGCAAGACCGCCGGTCTCTCTGACCACCGGAATGGTTCCGTAGCGGGAAGCCATCATCTGTGCAAGGCCGCAGGGCTCGCTCAGCGAAGGCATCAGGAAGATGTCACCGCCCGCATACAAAAGCTTTGCAATGCCCTTGTTGTAAGCCAGCATCGTGGCTGCCTTATTGGGATAACGGGTTGCGATCCAGGAGAAGAATTCTTCATACTCCTGCTCACCGGTGCCAAGAAGCACCACCTGTACGTCCTCCTGCAGAAATTCCTCCAGCACGCACTTTACAAGGTCAAAGCCCTTATGCGTTGCCAAACGGGAGATCATGACCACAAGGGGTGTGTTGGGCGATTCGGGGAGCCCAAAACGTCTTTGGATCTCTACCTTACAAACGTCCTTTCCTGCAGTATCCTCCACAGTAAAGGGGGCCGGCAGAGTAGGATCCTCGGGATCGTACAGAGAAAGGTCGATACCGTTTACAATACCGCAGACCTTATGACTGTTTTCCCAAATGATATAGTGCAGACCGTGGCTATAGAACTCGGTTCCGATCTCCTCGGCATAGCGGGCGCTTACCGTGGTCACCTTATCGGCGCACACGATGGCTCCCTTTGTCAGGTTAATGCATCCGTCGTATTCAACGGTGGAAGCCAACTCTCCGGGCAGATCGAATACGTCTCCCAAAATGCCGAAGCTGTATTTGCCCTGGTATTCAATGTTGTGGATGGTATAGATCGCTTTGGTGTTATACTGTGTATACATCTTCTTCAGATAGATCACAGAAAGCGCGCTCTGCCAGTCGTTGGCGTGCAGAATATCGGGAACAAAGCCGATATGGGGCAGCATCTCAAGAACTGCCTTGGAGAAGAACGCATAGCGTTCCGCGTCGTCATATTCTCCGTACAGCTTATCACGGTCGAAATAGTATTCGTTGTCAACGAAATACCAAGTCACGCCGTTTTCGGTAAGAGACCAGATCCCGCAGTAAAGAGTACGCCAGGACAGAGGCAAATCAAATTCTGCAACCTTTGTCATTGCGTTTCTGTACTCTTCCTTGATCTTGCGAACGTGCATGGGAATGACCACGCGCACGTCCAAATCCTGCGTTTCCTTAGCAAGCGCACCGGGCAAAGACCCAATCACGTCACCAAGACCGCCGGTACCCGCGTAGGGATTGGCTTCAGAGGCTACAAACAGAATCTTTTTCATGCGCTCCCCCTCTTAAATCATCTTGCCCTTTTCAATGAAGAAGGGCTGCAGCTCATGTCCGCACAGCTTCACGCCGTCGCGAATCACTACCTTCTTATCGGTGATCACCGCTTCCAGAGAAACATTTTCACCAAGATAGGTATCCTTAAAGATAATGGAATTGCGAACCGTAGTTCCCTTTCCGACCTTAACGCCGCGGAAGATGATGGAGTTTTCAACGGTACCCTCGATGATACAGCCGTCTGCAATCAGAGAATTGACCACCTTGGAGCCTTCACCGTACTTGGTGGGAGGCGTGTTGTGTACCTTGGTCAGTACGGGACGGTGACGCACGTTGAAGAGAGAGTTACGCTCTTCACTGTTACCAAGCAGGCTCATGCTGCAGTTATAGTAGTCCTGCAGAGTTACGGTGTTGCTGTAGAATCCGTCGTATTCATATACGTAGATCTTATCGGTAGCAGCGTTCTTAGCCAGCACGTCAAGATACAGATTGGTGAGATTGTGCGAGATCGCATCGTGTAGAACGGTCTGCAGATAACGACGGCTGATCACCATGATGTGAATGCTGACGTTCACGTTTCCGACCTGCTCGGGACGGACAAATACGTCATTGATCTTACCGTTTTCGTCGTAGGATACGACAACAGCACTACCTGCCTTATCGGGCGTGATATCCACGTTCTTGCAGGCAACAGTCACGTCTGCGCCGGTCTTTTCATGCTGAGCCAGCATTTCATGCAGGTTGATATTGCAAATGCTGTCGCAGTCACACAGAACCACGTAGTCCTCGGTCAAACGGTCGATGGTATGGGTAATATTCTTCAGAGATTCAAGTCTTGTATTGTAAGATGCACTTCCCTGGCTGGCAAACGCTGTCATAAGGGGGGGCAGCAAGCTCACACCGCCCTTACGGCGCGCCAGATCCCAGTCCTTACCGGAACCGATATGACGCATCAGAGACTGATAGTTCTGGTGGGTCACCACGTAAACGTTGTCGATACCGGAATTGACCATATTGGAAAGAGAGAAGTCGATCAGTCTGTATCTGCACGCAAAGGGGACCGATGCCAGTGCACGGTTCTTGGTAAGCTCAGGCAGATTATTATCAAAAAGATTCGAGAAAATAATTCCTACTGCAGTCATTGTATGTTCCCCCTTTAGTTTTTGTTCGCACTGACGATGGCGCCGGCTTCAATGCAGCTACCGGGCTCTACGGTATAACCGCTACCGATCACAACCACCTTACGTTCGCCGTCAACAGGCTCTGCACCTACCACAGCACCGATACCAACCACGGTACCGCTGTCGATAATAGAGTTGATAACGGTGGCACCGCTCTGTACCGAAACGCCGTCCATTAGGACGGAATCCTTTACGGTAGCACCGGGTGCAACATATACGCCGCCCGACAGAATGGAATTGGTAACATTTCCGTGAATCTCGGATCCCTCAGTAATCAGAGAGTTTTCAACCACGGCATCGGCACCGATGTACTGTGCCTGATATGCATGGTTACGGGAGAAGATACGGAAATTCTTATCGTACAGATCGAAGGTGGGATTTTCGCCCAGAAGGTCCATATTGGCTTCCCACAGGCTGGAAACAGTTCCCACGTCCTTCCAGTAACCCTCGAAGGGGTATGCAAACATTCTGGCACCGTTATTCAGCATTGCGGGAATGATGTTCTTACCGAAGTCGTTGGAAGATTCGGGATCGGCAGCATCTTCGATCAGGTACTGCTCCAGCATTGCTTTATTGAAAATATAGATACCCATGGACGCCATGGTGCTCTTGGGGTTTGCAGGCTTTTCCGCAAACTCATAAATGCGATTTTCCTTATCGGCATACATAATACCGAAACGGGATGCCTCGGACAGCGGAACGTCGATCACTGCGATGGTACAGTCTGCGTTGTTGCGCTTATGATAATCCAGCATCAGGCTATAGTCCATTTTATAGATATGGTCGCCGGACAGAACCACCACGTAATCGGGGCTGTAACGGTTGATGAAATTGAGGTTCTGATAAATTGCGTTTGCAGTACCCTTATACCA
>SVRH01000065.1 GCA_015064925.1 Oscillospiraceae bacterium
GCTTTGCGTCAGCATGCTGATGGGCACGACGTTTGCGTGGTTCACCGACTCCGTATCGTCTGTGAACAACATCATCAAGTCCGGTAATCTGGATATCGAGCTGTATTATCAGGTCGAAGGTCAGACCGACTGGACTAAGGTTGGTGACAACACCAACATTTTCACCGATTCCCTTTGGGAACCCGGTCACACCGAAGTTGTAAAACTGAAGGTTGTGAACGAAGGCACTCTGGCTCTGAAGTATCAGCTGGGTGTCAATATCTATTCCGAAACCGGCTCCGTAAACGTGTACGGTAAGGAATTCAAGCTCTCCGATTACATCAAGTACGGTGTAGTGGCAGGTGAGCAGGATTACACCCGCGACGCAGCTGTGGCAGCAGTTGATGCAACCGCTACCAAGCTGAACGTTACTTACGGCACTGACGGTAACCTGCTGGCAGGTAAAGAAGCCGTTATGACTATGGTGGTATATATGCCCACCACTGTTGACAACAATGCCAACTATGCAAAGGGTGAAGCCGTTCCCGAGATCAAGCTCGGTCTGAACCTGTTCGCAACTCAGTACACCTTTGAAGAAGATAGCTTCGGTATCGACTACGACAAAGACGCTGTATATGCAGACGAAACTTACGTGATCGAAGGCAATGCTACTTTGGCTGATACTTTGGCTACCATCGAGACATCAGACGATGAGACCGTTCTGATTGAACTGGACACTGATGTTGAATGGGTAACCGGCGGTGGACATGGTTCCACTCCTTGGCTTTCTGCCAATGCAGGTGTTAAAACCTTGATCGTTGACGGTAACGGTCACACTATCACTGCTACCGGTGCAGGCGTTGGTTCTATCCGTCTTGCTAATGGCGGCACGTTGGTCATTAAGAATGCCACAATCATTGATAAGTCTGTTTCGTATGCTGAAAGCGCTTGGGAATTTACCTATCTGGAATTTGCAGGTAAGCTGGAATTTGATAACGTAACCTTCTTGGGCGGTATTCAGTTGGATACTGACAACGGTCAAGCTCCCGAAACTGCTGCAACCTTTACTAATTGCACCTTTAAAACCGAAGAGGATAGCGTATATGCAGTTTGGTTTGGTAACGGTTCTGCGACCTTTGAAAACTGTACCTTTACTGGCACTCGTGGTTTGAAGATTCATGAAGCTTACGGCACCGAAGTTGAGACTGTTATTGTTGATAAGTGTATTTTTGGACCTCTGTCCAAGAAACCCGGTGTTGCTATCGGTACTGTGAACGCAGCTACCTCCATCACCATCAAGAACAGCACCTTTGCCGATACACAAGTAGGTGATCAGGGTAACCGTAAGTATGAAACCGATACCGATGTCAAAACCTTCAATTTTGTTGAAGAGGGCAACAACGTTTCTACTTATGAGAACGTAAACAGTGAAGCTGAACTTGTTACCAAGCTCCAGGATGCAGGTGCTGCCGGTTCTGGTAATACCGTAATTAAGATTAATGCAGATCTGGATATGTCTACTGTTAACTGGACTCCTATTACGGTTGACGGTTACCATGGCGCTGACATCGTGACCATTGACGGTCAGGGTCACACCATCACCGGTCTGACTGCTCCTCTGTTTGCAGGTGGCTTCGCAGGCGGTTCCGGTATCGTAATCAAGAATCTGACCATCGCTGATTCGGATATCGTTAGTAAGAATACCCTCGGCTCCGGTGCATTCATCGAGTCCGTGGATTCGATGGCAGTGATTACCCTGACCAACTGTCATTTGAAGAGCTCCACCGTTACCGGCGGAGCAGGTTCCCGTACCGGTGGTCTGATTGGCTGGACTGCAGGTTACAGCAACGTAAACGATGGTCCTGTAAAGACTTACGTTACCATCAGTGATTGCTCTGTAATCGATTGCACGATCACATGTGATGGTTCTGTGGGCGGTATTTACGGTCATGCAGGTAATAACGATTGGACCTACAGTACTGTAGAGAACTGTATCGTGAAAGACTGCAAGCTGAATTCCACCGATGACGGCGGCTGGCGTGTAGGTGTTGTGGTTGGTACAGCAAATGTAGGTGAACTGACCATTAGCGGCATTACCTCCAGCGGCAACACGCTGACTCAGACCGGCAAAACTGCTCCCGCAGGTCAGAGCGATCTGTACGGACGCTTTGTTCCCGGATCTACCGGTAAGCTGACCATTGACGGCGTAGATATCAATAAAGCTTGATTAGCAGAATCCCCAACTCCCTCGGAGTTGGGGATTTTTATATGCAAACAAGGCTGAATTGTATACAATTACACTTTTTTATCCACAAGTCTGCGAAAAAACGCAAAAAAAGTTGCGGGATTTTCAAAAAAATACGGTATCACATATTGCAATAGTCAACTTTTTGTGATATAATAAAGTACCGATGTATTCACATTTGTTAGTATGTGAAAATTATGGTAATTGACGGCAATGCCGTTGTATCGTTTGTCACAAAATCTAAAAGGAGGAAAAACAAATGGCAAACAAGAAAATGAAGCGATCCCTCGTTTTAGTTGTCATGTCCATCGTGCTTTGCGTTGCAATGCTGATGGGAACTACGTTTGCATGGTTTACCGATAGTGAAGTGTCGTTCAACAACATTATCCGTTCCGGTAATCTGGACATCGAGCTGGAATACTCCACCGATATGAAGGATTGGAAGACCGTTTCCAATACCACGCAGCTGTTCAGTGACGGCTACTGGGAACCCGGCCATACTGAAGTGGTTTATTTCAGACTGGTCAACCTCGGTTCTCTGGCACTCAAGTATCACTTCGGCATCAACATCGTATCCGAAGTGTCCTCGGTGAACGTAAACGGTGAGCCCTTCCTGTTGTCTGATTACATCTATTTTGATGTGGTTGACGAAGTGAAGGCACCCTATGCAAACCGCGGAGAAGCCATCGCTGCCACCGAAAAGCCCACCATCATCGGTACCGGCTATTCCAAGAGCGGCACGATGCTCACTCAGAATCAGGAGCAGACCATGGCACTTGTAGTGTACATGCCTGAGACCGTTGGTAACGAGGCAAACCACAAGACCGGTGCAAAGGTTCCCGAAATTACTCTGGGTGTAAACGTATTTGCGACCCAGTACATGAAGGAAGAGGATTCCTTCGGTGATGATTACGACGAGGATGCACTTCCTTGCGACATCATCGCAACTCCCGAAACCATTGATGATATTCTGGCAACCGCCCAGCCCGGCACCGTGATCGGTCTGTCCGACGGCAAGTACGGCAGCATCACTCTGACCCAGGATAAGCTGACTCTGGTTTCCAACACCGCAGTGGTGGACTACATCAACCTGAACTCCAAGGACGATTGCAAGATCATCGGCATCACCTTCGACGCTGCCGGCGCAAAGCCCGCGTATGAAATGACCAAGACTGCCGGTGTGAATAAGGCAAACGGCATGTACGCCAACATTGTCGGTGCAGAGAACAGCGCGACTGCGGCTGACCGTGTATACATTGCCAACTGCACCTTCACCGGTACGCCCGCTGATGTATCCTCTTACGTTCCCGTTGTGTTTGCAGAGCGTAACCGTAAGACAGAAAGCATGAAGGGCTTCACCGTTACCGACTGTGAGTTTGAGACCAGCGCTGTTTACTATATCTATTCCAGATATCTGCATCAGGGCTTGAACAGCATTACCAACAACGTGTTCGGTGACTACGGTACCTCTGTTGATACCGCTATCTATTCCGGTAACGGCAAATCCAACGTGACCATCGCAGGCAACACCTTCTTCAACTTTGGTTCTGCGTTCACCGCATCGGCTCACAGCGCAGCCATCAGCCCCGTTGTGCTGACCGTTAAGAACAACAACTTTATTCATATCGCAGCCGCAGATTCTATCAACGTAATCGGTATCAATAAAGACTTTGCAACCTCCGGCTCCTCTCTGGTGTTTGAAGACAACAAGGCAAACAACGGCGTGGATTCCTTCAGCGGTCCCGTTGATTCCGCAAACGGTAAATTCGACATTTATACCATGAATAGTAGCGGCGCTCTCAAGCCCGCTTACGATCAGGAGACTCTGACCTCCGGCGGTAACCTGATTCTGACTCAGGATATCGTTCTGACCGATTTCTCCACCGTGATCGATAAGTCGACCACCATTCTTCTGAACGGTCACTCCATTACCTCCAACAGAAACTACACCGGCTCCGGACAGACCACAGAAGAGATCTCTACTCTGTTTGTTACCGGTAAGGATACAAAGCTTGTGATCGAGGGTGAGGGAACCGTTGCGAATACTGCACCCGAGGCAGCTTATGCACTTGCCATTTATGACGATGCAGTGGTTACCATCAAGGGCGGCAGCTTCATTTCCTACTACGATGCAATTTACGTAAAAGACGGTGAATTGTACGTGGAGGGCGGCTTCTTCCAGGCTACCGAGGATACCGTCGGCGAGCCCGACTTTAAACATCCCAGCTATCCCAGCGAGCCCCCCTGCCATACCGCAACCGTTATCAACTGCTATAAGGCAGCGTACAACAACTATCTGGCCGGCAAGACCGATGGTGACGTTGCCAAGGTTGTGGTCACCGGCGGTACCTTCGTCAACGAAGACCCCGCTAACGTTCGTGAGGGCGACGTGATCAACGCTCGGTTTACTGCTGACGGATACAAGACTGTTTCCGAAAAGCAGGCGAACGGTGAGATCTGGTACACCGTTATTCCCGACTGATAAGGTATATCTTTGAACAAGCTCCCGCAAGGGAGCTTGTTTTTTGCCCAATTTATTGACAAATTCGCTGTTTTTTGATAGAATAAGTCCACTTTGAAAAGAAGAAGGGATCCATTTGCAAAAGTTTATTTTATTCGGCTCTATCGTGAATTTCTTTACGGTCATCCTCGGCGGCGTGCTGGGCGGACTGTGTCGCAAGATCAAAATGCCCGAGCGGCTGCGTACTGGTGTGATGTCTGCCATGGCACTGTGCGTGATGTACATCGGCATTGACGGTATGATCCATTTCAAATACCCCGAGGCGGGGGTCAACGTGATCCTCTGCATCGTTTCCATGGCGATCGGCGTGCTTATCGGTGAGCTGCTGAATATCGACAAAGCCATGAACAGCCTTGGTCTGAAGGTGCAAAAGAAGTTTGGGAAGGGCAGCACCGATAACTCGTTTTCTGACGGTCTTGTGTCTTGCACCGTGATCTTCTGCGTGGGTGCAATGGCGATCGTCGGCTCCATTGACAGCGGCATTTCGCTTGACCATGATACCATTCTGGCTAAGTCGCTCATAGACTGCATCACCTGCTTTTTTATGGCGACCACCTTCGGCTTTGGCTGTGCGCTGGCGGCTGTCCCTACCTTCTTGTATCAGGGAACGGTCACCGTTGCCGCATGGGCGGCGGGCAGCGGACTGGAAAGTCTGATGGCAGGTCAGCTGTTTGGTAGGACCTTGAATGAGATGTCACTGTGCGGCTCGATCGTGATCATGGCGATCGGTATGAATATGCTTGGCTTTACCAAGGTGCGCGTGGCGAATTTTTTGCCGGCACTGTTCATGCCCATTCTTTGTGAGTTATTTTTGACACTCTTTTGAGGGACTTGACAAGTGTGGTAATTTGTGGTATAATAAAGCATGATGTCAGATGGGAGGCATGAAGATGAAGATCAAGTATATTGCCATTGAACGCGAGTACGGAAGCGGCGGAAGCGAGATCGCGCGGCGTCTGTCCGAAGAAACGGGCGTTCCATGCTACGGACGTGAGATACTGGAGCAGGTGGCAAAGGAACGGGAGGTCTCTGTGGAAGAGATCGAGCACTATGAGGAAAGCGTTTCCAACAGCTTTTTGTATTCGGTGTTCGTGATGTCCCAGGCTGCAACGGGAGATGCCGATATGCTCATGGAAGAGGGACATATCTTCGTGGCTGAGCAGGGCGTGATCCGCCATTTTGCCAACCACGGCAGTGCGATCTTTATCGGTCACTGTGCCTGCGAGGCGCTTAAGGATTACGAGGGCGTTTTGAAGGTGTTTATCCGTTGCACCGACGAGGAAGCACAGCGTGCAAGAATTGTTGGAAAATACGGCATTGAGGAAGATAAGGCGGAGGCAACTCGGCGCAAATTCAACAAAAAGCGTGCGAACTATTATTCTGCCAACACCACGAAAAAGTGGGACGATCTTCACAATTATGATCTGGTGCTGGATAGCGGCGTGCTCGGTATTGATGGTTGCGTGGCAGCGCTGAAGGGCCTGCTTGCATAAATAAAAGGGAACTGTCAACGGACAGTTCCTTTTGTTATGTAAACATGGGGGTGGAGAGATACCGATCTCCTGTGTCGGGAAGCAGCACTACGATGTTTTTGCCTGCGTTTTCACTTTGCTTTGCCAGCGTGATTGCGGCAAATAGTGCCGCTCCCGCACTGATACCAGAAAGGATTCCCTCGGTTCTTGCCAGCTCCTTGCCCATTTGGTAGGCTTCTTCGTTCTTGACACGGATGATCTCGTCATACACGTCGGTATCCAGAATAGAGGGAACAAAGCCTGCACCGATGCCTTGAATGGTGTGAGGACCTGCTTTGTCACCCGACAGCACGGCGCTGGCATCCGGCTCTACGGCAACGATGCGCACATCGGGGCAATGCTCCTTCAAGTATCTTCCTGTGCCGGTGACGGTGCCTCCTGTACCCACACCGCAAACGAAAGCATCCACCTTCCCGTCGGTGTCGGAAACGATCTCGGGACCGGTTGAGAGATAGTGTGCCTTGGGGTTGGAGGGATTGTCAAACTGCGAGGGAACGAAGCTGTCTTTGATGGATCCGGCAAGCTCGTTTGCTTTTTCGATGGCGCCTGCCATACCGAGTTTTCCTTCGGTGAGTACCAGCTCAGCACCGTATGCGTTCATGAGCAGCTGACGCTCCACCGACATGGTGTCGGGCATTACGATGATGGCGCGATATCCGCGGGTGGCGGCAACGGCGCAAAGACCGATGCCGGTGTTTCCGGAGGTGGGCTCGATGATGACAGAGCCTTCCTTTAACAGTCCTTTTTCCTCGGCGTCAAGGATCATTTGCAGTGCCACGCGGTCCTTGACCGAGCCCGCGGGATTGAAGCATTCCAGCTTCGCCAGCAGCTTTGCCTTCAGAGCGTATTTTTCTTCCAAATGAACCAGCTCCAGCAGCGGTGTTTTGCCAACCAGCTCTGTTACAGATCGATATATGTTAGCCATATAAGACTCCTTTTCATGTTGCTATTGCAATTTGCTGTTTGTTTTGCTACAATGAGTATAATGATGAAAGTATGAGGATATAAAAATGAAATGGACTCATTTTGACACCTTGATGATTCCGCTGGTGATCACTGATCGCAGAGGCGTCATTCGCTATAAAAATGCCCTTGCTCAGGAGATGGGTATTACACGGTTGGGAAGCAGCCTTGTATCGTCTATGGACTATCTATCAAGACTGAATTTCCAAACGCTTGATTCAAAGGGGACGCTACTTACCGTGACCGTCGCTCCCTATGCGCACAGATGCGTTGCCTTGCCGTTTTCTGCCGAGTGTGAGGATTACTGCGGATTTTTGTTTCCCGGCGCCCTGCTTGGTAGTGGTTACAATGTCGAAAACGAGGAGTTGGTGCTGAGCTTGGTGCCTGCCCTTCGCAGGATGCTGGCGCAGAGCGAGGTACTGCCCTATACGCTGGGCAGAAGCATGGGAAGGAAGGCTGCAAACGCCCGTCTTGGGATGCTGATGCGCAAGATCATGGACGTGTATCTTAGCGATCGCCGTCCATCCGATGAGACCCGCTCGGTCGAGATCGACTATTTTCTGTCGGTGCTGACCTATTTCTTTCGAGAAGTGTTCAAGCATCAAGGTGTAAAGCTCGCTGTTTCCGAAACAGCCGCCGAATGTGAATATGAATTTTTGGATCACCGCAACGTGGTTGCCATGCTGCTTACCATGATCGAGCTGATGATCGACCGCTCGGGCACCGATAGATTGTATATCGATCTCTATTCGGAGGCAGGGCAGGCGGTTGTTATGCTTTCCGCGGTGCTGCGGGGTGAATGGATGATGCCGGATGACAGCTTGCCTGATGCGTACATACTGTTTTCACTGCTGCGACGCCATGGCATTGAATATGAATTTTATAATACTGTAAACGAAGCCTCGCCCCGTATGATCTGCCGATTGTTTTTGCCGACACGGGTTGCAAGACCGATCGTTCAGATCAGAAGCGGAAAAGCAACCGATGCACGCCTTGCGGTTTCGGATTTCCTTGCTTATTTGTGTTCTTAGATCACTTGCGTTCTACAATGAAGAAGAATGGGGAAGTGGGAGAGTTGATGATGCGGAACTTGGAAATGCTGTACTGAAAACGGCTGTAGGTTGCCAGCATTTCATCCAGCATCTTTCCCTCCAGAGCCCCTTCTTCGTGCCCGGGGTATACGGCGATCATGAGAATGCCGTCGTGATCCAGCATATCAATAGCGTCGGTGACGGCAATGCGGGTGGTTTCCCGCAGCGTTGTCAGCGCTTTGTTTCCGCTGCCGGGAAGATAACCCAGATTGAACATGCCCACACAAATGGGCTCGGTGATATATTTTTTTAAATTGCTGTGAGAATCGAGGATCAGAGTATAATTCAGGGGAGCCCTCTCACTCTCCAGCCGCGCGCGGGTGCTTTCCAGAGCCTTCTCCTGAATGTCAAAGGCATAGACCTTTCCGTTTTCTCCCATGGCACGGGAAAGCCATAGGGTATCGTTGCCGTTTCCCATGGTGAAATCGGCGGCAACCGCTCCCTCTTTTAAATGGGGGGTGATGAAATCCTTTTGAAGCGTCAGTAAATCGACCATGACAGTGTCCTACCTTTTATTTTTTTGGCAATAGTATACCGCAAAGTGAAAAAAACTGCAATAGGAACTTGCATTTTTTTCAAAAATATGATAGATTATACAGAGGTATAGAAAGGCGGTGAGGGTATGGAGAGTATGGAAGAAAGACTCCTGCGGCAGTATTTCGGAAATAATGCCAAACGGCTTGAGGATGCCCGCAAACGTCTCTTGCAAAACGAGCCCCTTGCCTACATTTTGGGTGAAACTGTCTTTTTTGACGAGTATTATTATGTTACGCCCGATACGCTCATTCCCCGTCCCGATACCGAACGGGTGGTGGAATGGGTGCTGAAGCATCTGCCAAAGGACGGAATCCTTTTGGATCTCTGCTGCGGCAGCGGGTGCATTGGTATTTCCGCCCTCAAGCATAGCGTGAATACAACGGCGCTTTCGGTGGATATCAGCGAAGGAGCGCTTTCGGTGGCGGAGCGCAATGCCGCGCGCAACGGCGTTTCGGATCGAATTCGATTTGTCAGAGCGGATCTTACGAAGGAACCGTTTTTAGCGGATGAGCGCTTTGACGTGATCGTATCCAATCCGCCCTACGTAAAAAGCGCGGTGGTGGATACCCTTGAAAAGGAATGCTCCTTTGAGCCGCGCATTGCCTTTGACGGAGGCGAGGACGGAATGTTCTTTTACCGTTTGATCCTTGCAAGGTTTGCAGAGCATTTGAAGCAGGGGGGCTGCTTCGTATTTGAGATCGGTTACGATCAAAAGATGGATATGTCGGATCTGGCGAAAGCGCAGGGATTTGACTGTCAAATATACAAAGACTACGGCAAAAATGATAGGGTGGCTGTACTGCGCCCGAATAGAAAGGAAGAGAGTTATGAAATTCAATAACCCCATCGACCCCGGCTGCTACGCCGATCCCGAAGCAAGATTTTATGAGGGAAAGTATTACATTTACGTGACCAGATCACTTCCGTTCAAGGATCAGATGAATCAGGACTGCTTTGTGTCCGAGGATCTTGTGAATTTTGAAAAGGTGACCGATATCATCGATATGAGCGGCTTTGACTATATTACCAACGCCGTGTGGGCACCCACCATCATTGAGAAGGACGGCATGTACTACTACGTATTTGCCTCCAACAACATCCAGTCGGATGCACAGCTGGGTGGCATTGAGATCGCACGCAGCGAAAAGCCAGAGGGCCCCTTCAAGGCATATCTTGGCAAGCCTCTGATCGATCATTTCATCAACGGCGCACAGCCCATCGACGCTCATCTGTTCAAGGATGACGATGGAAGCATCTATATGTATTTCGGCGGATGGGGACACTGCAACGTTTGTAAGATGAATGAGACCATGGACGGCTTTGAGCCCCTTCCCAACGGCGAGCTCTTCATGGAGGTGACTCCCGACGATTACGTGGAAGGCCCCTGTATGCTCAAGAGAAACGGAACCTACTATTTCATGTGGTCGGGCGGATGCTGGACTGCGGATGACTATCATGTGGCATACTGCAAGGCGGATTCTCCCTTTGGTCCCTTCAAGACTGCAAAGACGATCCTGAAGGCGCAGCCTCCCTTGGCGGACGGACCGGGACATCACGGATTTTTGCAGATCCCCGGTAAGGATGAGTGGTTGATTGTATATCACCGCCGCGTGGTGGGAGACAAGAACGGAAACCACCGTTATCTCTGCATTGACGAGCTGCATTTTGATGAAGAGGGCAATATCATTCCTGTTGTAATGACCTAAGAAAAAAGGGAATGTATTGCACCGCAATACATTCCCTTTTTTAACAGTCACCGTTACAGCAATCGTCGCAGTCAAGACTGCCGTCATCGTGGAAGGCAGCAGTGCATTTTCTGTATTTTTTGCAAAGCCACAGAGTCAGCACGGTCGCCATGCCCACAAAGCCGACGATGGCACAGATGGCAGTGAACCATTTTCCGCTTTGACAGCTGCTTTCGGTGCAGCACAGGTCGTTTTTCATGATCGGATCCCTCCCTTTTTCGTTTGCGATACTGTTACAGTATGTGCAGGAGAAGCGAAAATTTGCATGAAAGCGAAAAAATAATGCTACCGAGGTTGACAAGCACTGTAAAGCGGTATATACTAGAAAGGATGGGATGATTCATGAAACGAATCGCGCTCACAGGCCCCAGCGGCGCGGGGAAGGGGTATGTGGCAAGCCTTTTGCGAAAGCGAGGCTTTGCGGTATTGGACGCTGATGCAGTGGTGCATAAGCTGTATGCGGGCGGAACGCTACCCCGTGAGATTGCTGGTTTGTTTGGGGACAGGGTTCTCACAAGGGAAGG